>CAVFAD010000004.1:0-33295 GCA_963620305.1 Bacteroidaceae bacterium
CATATGAAGAATCAAGAAAGAACGATTTTGCAGAGCTTGATGTCTTAATCGAATCGCTGAAAAAAATTATCAACAGCCAGTTGGGCAAAGACCGTGTTGCTCCGTCTGATTTTCAGCTGTCTTCAGTCGGTGATATGTGCGATTTCAATCAGCTTATAATCAGCATGGATAAGCTGAATGAAGACAATAAAAAATTTGCCGAATCCTCCGAATATGACGAGGCAATGAATCTTGCCTTCAACAGAGATGTAATCATTAAAGAAGAGGAAAAAGAAGAACGGCAGTGGGTAAAGTGGGTCGCCGTCGGTGTCTCCATTGCAGGATCTATTGCATTAACCGTTGTAACTCTCGGTACGGCGACTCCGTTTATGTGTGCTGTAATCGGGGGAACAATAGGAATAACTACTACTGCGGTAAACAAATTTGCCGATAACTATGTTGAAAACGGCAGCTTTACCGAGGGAATGGACTGGAATGAGTTCACAAAGGACTGCTTGAAAGGTGGAATTTCGGGGGCAATTGCCGGTTGTCTCGGTTCTTCTTCAATCGGCTCAAATATCACAAAGCCGATTGATAAAGCACTTTTTTCCGTTGCAAAGGTAAGCGTTGAAACCGCAGCGGACGGATTGGTTGATATTGCAGTCGATGTCGGCGAAGCAATTATTAACAAGAAACCCGGCAGTGAGATATTAAGTATACTTGAAGAAGATACCGAAAAAATGGTGAAAAATCTAACCGTTGATATAGGTACGACTTTTGTCGAAAGTTATATTGAGGGAAAATTCGGTGTAAGCTCAGCCGACAAAGGCTTTTGGCGGAAACTGGGGGAAGAAAGCGTTAAAAATATTGCAGGAGCTGTTACAAGCGGAACCGTCAGTACCATATGGGATGTCGGAGCGGCTTTTGTGGATCCTGACAGTTCCGTAAACATGCGCAGTATATTGGATGAAAACATCCAAAAAGCCAAGGACAAGTTTATCAAAAGCGAAGTTTCTTCACTGTTCGGGACAATATCAAAAGATGTTGACAAGAAACTTGACAAAATAAACGGAACTTATGCGAAAGTTATTTTGAAAACAGCGGAAGGAACAATATTTGATACTGCCGAAACGGTTACGGATGCAGTGTTGGATCAGAGCACCGATTATCTGATTTTCGGTAAAAAGACGAACGGAAAAATCGTGGATTTCAACGAGATATGGGAGGAGGAATTAGACGGCGGACTTAAGATAGCGGAAAAATCCGGAGAGAATCTCGGCGACAATATTATAAAAGCGCAGAATGAGAAAAAAGAATTCCGCAATAAAATGGCAAAAAAAGACTATGACAAAGACGGAAAAATCGATATTGTCGTTTTCGACAAATACAGCGTGCTGAAAGAAGACTACGACGCTGCGGTTGCTCTTGCAGGCAAAGGAGACTACAAAGATCAGACGGTTCAGGATATTTTGGGTCTTCCCCGTAACACTGCGGTTTCGGAGGGGCATGTCAGGATTGTCAGTGCCGATATTGACGAACTGCAAAAGTCTTCCTACAAGGGAAGAAAAACCACTAACGCAACAAAAATAGATTTTGTTGAGAGTCCGAGCAGACAAATAGAAAACCCGAACTTGTTCAAACAGAACAAGGCGGGTGTGTACAGCTATGAGGAAACGGAATACGGCAAAAAAGCCTCCGGTCAGCTGGTTTTGGAAGATGGCACGCGGGATAACAAAGCTCAGCTTACGGTAGGAGGAGATGACCGGTTGAAGGACGACCAAGGAAGTCATCTTATAGCAAGAATGTTTAACGGCGACGGTGAGGAAAAAAATCTTGAAGCGGTGAACCGGAATGTTAATCAGGGATCGTATGCGGAAAAAGAAAGAGAATGGAAGAAGGGATTGGAAAACGGAGACAAAATATATTTGAATGTCGAGTCGTTTAAATCAAACGGTTCCGAGCGCCCGGATGTCGTAATCGGTTACACGATTACAGAGCATGCCGACGGTTCACGTGAGTTCGATACTTTCTCTTTTCAAAACGAAAGCACCGCAGAACAGGAAAAGTGGGAAAAAGAGATAGAATCACTACCCATTGAATAACAGATACAAAACGGAAAGGAATTAAAAATTATGGAAAAGAATTATTTGCTTCCCCTCGGCAGCGTTGTCTATTTGAAAGAGGGAAATAAGAAAGTTTTGATTATTGCCCGCGGCCTTGTTGCCCGTAACGGAGACGGTTTTGTTTTCTTTGATTACGGCGGAGTTACTTATCCGGAAGGACTGCAAAATGACCAAATGGCGTATTTTCAGCATGATGCCGTTGCAAAAGTCGTTTTTGAAGGATACAGGGATCTTGACGACGAAGCTACCGTTGAAAAAATAGTTTCCTATATGGAAAAGCACCCTGAAATCCCCAAGGGTGATGTCAAAGAGCTGCTCGGTGAAAACGACAGCGGAGATGACGAATAATCGGTTGTTATCGGATTGTCCGATTTCAATATACAAAAAACATGGGAGGTGAAAAACAGTGGCAAACCAGATAAAAATGACTCCTGAGACGATGCGGATCAGAGCCGGAGAATACACAACCGAAGCAGAAAATCTTCAGAGAATTATCGACAAGATGGATGCTCTTCTCAAAAAACTTCAGGACGAATGGGAAGGCGAAGCGAGCAGAGCTTATGCCGAGAGATTCGGACAGCTTCGTCCCGGTTTCGTAAACGCGAAAGATCTTGTGGATGAGATTTCAGCTGCTCTCAAGAAGATTGCACAGATCGTTGAAGAAACCGACAGCGGCATAGCCGGTCAATTCAAGGTGTAAAAAGCAGCAAGACGATAGCTGTCGCGGATTTCATGTCAACGGCAGCTATCGGATTTTTCTGTGTACTTATAGTTTAGGATGATGTAAAAGTGAAAATATGTAATCAATGCAATGAAGCAGTGCCGGATCAGGCAAATTTTTGTACAAACTGCGGTTCTGCGGATTTTCGCACGGCACCGTATTCGATAAACCAAACCGCGAACAACGGGAACGGAGCTGTGAATTTCCCGTACAACAACAATGCGCAGCCGAATTATTCTTATACTCCTTCTTCAAATTTTAATATTGATTCACCGGAATACAAAAAGACTAAAAAGAAGAAAGAGATAACAGCCGGAATCATTGCCGCTGCTGTTGTTGCGGTTTGCATTGCCGCAATTGCCGTGGCAAACGGTAAAGCGCCGAAAAATGCGAGCAGCATTACGTTCAAAGATACGGATATCACAAGGACGGATTTTTCCGCAACGGAAGTCGAAGAAACGGAAATTCCGTATTGCAAAGGCAATCTTATTGAGAATGTTTATTCAAGTGAATGGGCGGATTTGAGATTTACCATGACGGATGAATGGCAGGAAGCCCCCGAATCGGCATATGAAACATATAAAGACGAAAACACGACCTGTGATTTTTACGCTGTTCGTTACGACGGATCGCTTCTTGCGGTAGTTGTTATTGATTGTTCCGGGTACAGCAGTTGGCGGTATTCGTCGGAAAAGTCTGTTTTCGAGGAATATATTGACGGTATCAGTGCGGCAATGACATTGCAGGAAACACCGGAAATAAGGAGTGAGGAACTCGGAGGACAGACATATTTGTGTGCCGATATGCTCGGTGAGCAAAACGGAGTTGACGTATGCTTTACGTCTTATATGCGAATGCTCGGCAGAAGAGTTCTTTTTGTCAATATAACAAGCTCCGACACGACAGTTACACATAAAATCGCGTCTGAAATATCGGCGTATTGATATTCTTGGAAAGAGTTGCCGATTGTCGCTGAACAGAGGTTGTTGCTTTCGAACAGCTTTTTGTAAAAAACAGCCGACAGGAAATAATGACGGCATAATATTCGGCACTGTGGGAATCTGCCTGCAGTGTCTTTTGTTTTACAGCACAAAAGCATTACATGTAAAATATCGTTTCGGAAACAGCATGCTAATCATCCTTCCGCCTCGGCAAAGAAAGTTTCCTTTACAAAATAAAATTTTTGTGCTACAATTATTTCGGTTTTTGAATTTGCGTTCCGCGAAATTTTCGCGTGTGCGCCGCACGGCGGCTTTTGCCGCGTTTTTGCGGGCGGCTTTGCCGTGCTTGCGGGGAGAGGCGGTGCATAACGGGCAAAAACAGTCCGTCGGACGGACGCGGGGCGTTTTCCGCTGTCTTCGACGGGTAAATACGGCAAAAATACGGTTTTTGAAACGAGGTATGGCAGATGTTTTATACGGCTCCGTCGATTCTTTCGAGTGATTTCGCGCATCTCGGCGAGGAAGCGCGGGTGTGTGCAGACGCAGGCGCGGACATGCTTCACATTGATGTCATGGACGGTCATTTTGTCCCGAATATCACCCTCGGCGCGCCGATAGTCAAATCGCTTCGCAGCTGCTCTCGGCTCATTTTCGATGTGCATCTTATGATAAGCGAGCCTCTTAAATATATCCCCGATTTTATCAAAGCGGGAGCGGATCTTATTTCCGTGCACGAAGAATCGGACGGCAGCACCTCCGATGCCGTCGACATGATAAATGCTGCCGGAATAAGGTCGTGCGTTGCGCTGAAACCCGCCACGCCTGCCGAGGCGGTTTTTCCGTATCTCGATAAGCTGAATGCCGTGCTCGTTATGACCGTCGAACCCGGTTTCGGCGGGCAGAGCTTTATGTCCGACATGATGCCGAAGGTGAAAAAGATTCGCCGGGAGATAAATCGCCGCGGCTTGAATGTCGACATCGAGGTCGACGGCGGCATTACCGATAAGACCGTTGCCGAGGCGGCTGCTGCGGGCGCAAACATGTTCGTTGCGGGCAGCTATTTCTTCGGCGCACGGGACAAAGCCGACGCGCTGTCGCGGCTTACGGCTGCTGCCGAAAAAGCCGTTTTGTAAAGCCGTCGGTAATCGAACGGCTTAAGAATACGGGCATTGTACCCATGCTCAGAGTCTTGACAGCATATGTACCGCGTCTTCGCCGCGCAGAAGCTTGCCTTTTTCGCGGCAGGCGGCAAGCTTTACCGCTGTTGAAGCGGAACAGGTGCCGTAAAATTCCGGCAGGACGCGTGAAATCCGTTCTTTGTTTTCACCGCTCGGAAAAACAAACAGCGCGTACCGTCCGCAGCAGAGATACAGCTCCGAGCGGGCGTCTCCGACGGTGCGGGAGAATGCCGACAGCTCCGATACTTTGTCGGCGGTGACGAGTACGGTGTCGGAAATGTTTTTGACGAGCTGCTTTACGCATGCGCCCGCAGACCGAGCGGCGGGAATTACGGTAAAAGCGATGACGCAGCCTCCGGTGCCGCTGTCAAAGACTTCTATCAAAACACGCCCCGACATGTCGATGTCTATGCCGTCGGCGCGCATTTCTTCTATGACGCGCCACAAAAGCATGCGTGTTTCGGGCGACGAGTAGTCGAGCGACGCGAAGTCTGCGCCGAGGTCCTCCATTTCGTCGGCGGATATCTCGGCTTCCGCTCTGTATTCGTTTTTTACGGTTATGTTCAAGTGTATTCGCTCCTTTTTTCGGCTTACGGTATTATTTTATGCCGAATAAACGGTATCCGCAACACAAAATATAAGGAAGGACAAGTGGTTTTTTCCGTTATGGACAACAGCTCCCAGAAAAAATTTGCATACAATTTCGATTGCCTTGTGCTTCTCGCCGCGTGCCTTGTTCCTGCGGTGCTTTTTAACGGTGCCGACGGCGTAAAGGTGATTGCCGCAAGTGTTGTGACCGCCGTGCTCACCGATGTTATCGGAACAATGATTCTGTCGGGCGACGTTACCGTTTCCGACAGGAGCGCAATCATAACGGGTCTTTCGGTCGCAATGCTGCTCTCGGGCAGTACGCCCGTGTATGTTGCCGTGACTGCCGCATTTGTCGCAACAGCCGTAGGAAAGCTGCCGTTCGGACGGTGGGACAGCGTGCCGTTTGTCCCTGCTGCCGTGGGAACGGCTTTTGTTTGTATTATTTATCCCGAAATATATTTTTCGTTCCCCGCGCCGTTTACCGGTGCCGCCGATACGACGGAATCGCTGACCATGATGCTGAAAAACGGTCATTCCGTCAATATGACCGTGCCCGGCATTCTCAATGTGCTTGTCGGCAACTGCCCCGGACAGCTCGGCACCACGTGCGCGGTGTTTTTCGCGGCATGCCTTGTATATTATCTTATCAGAAATATAGATTCGTTTATTGTGTCCGCAGGCTTTATTTCCGTATGCTTTCTGTTTGCCGCGATGTTCCCTCGGGTCATGTCGGGACGCCGCGCGTCGGTGCTTATGGAGCTTTGCGGCGGTGCGCTGCTTTTTACCGCAGTGTTCCTGATGACATATCCGAATGTCAAATTCCGCTCCGTGAATTTTGCGCTTTTGTACGGAATGACGGGCGGTGCGGTGTACATGCTTGTGCGCCGTTTCGGCGCGTTTGAGGACGGCGCACCGTTTGCCGTTCTTATCATGAATGCGCTCAGTCCGCTGTTTTCCGAGGGCATACGCGCCTTTTCTTCGGAAGAAGCGGAGCGCGGCGAAAAGGAGGAGAGCGCATGAAAGGCACCGAACGCGGCAATGCTGCCTTTTTTCGCGAATACGCGCTTTTCCGCAATCCCATTCTTTGTGAAACGGTAGGACTTGCACCCGTGCTTGCGGTGGCGGTGAGCGTAAAAACGGGTCTGCTTTTGAGTGCGATGATGTTCGTGTCGCTCATAATAAACGAAGCACTGACAAAGGTGCTTTTCGGCAGGTTTTCCGCACCCGTCAGAATGCTGATGTATTTTCTGACCGGCTCTGTCGTGTCGGTTTCCGTTATGGCTGTAACCGACGGATTTTTGCCGACTCTTTCTGCGGAGCTGGGTCTTTTTCTGCCGCTTACCGCCGTCAGCTCTTTTACCGCGGTGCATTGCGAAAGGTACGTTGCGCAGGCAAGTGAGCTGCCCGCCGCTAAGCACGCAGTCTTTTCCGCTTTGGGATATACTGTCGTAACTCTCATAATTTCCGCCGTGAGAGAGCTTGCCGCTTACGGAACGCTGTTCGGCTTGCAGATAACGTCGCGCGGAACGTCAAAAGCATACCTTATGCCGTTTTTTGCCATGCTGCTTATGGGGTTTATGTCGGCGGGACTGAAAACGCTTGCGGGACTTAAGGGCGGCGCGGATATTGCCGAAAGCGCATTCATGGAGCACTCCGTTCTTGTCGACGGAGAATCCGCTTCTGAAGATATGATGCGATTCGAGCGGCTGAAGACCGCGTTCGCCGAGCGTAAAAATACGGCAGAAACGAAGAAAGCGGAAAACAAAAGAATCCGTGCGGAGAACAAACGCCTTGCAGACGAAACAAAAAAGGCAAAGGCGGAGGAGAAAGCCGAGCAAAAGCGGCTCGAAAAAGAACGTGCAGAGCGCGAACGTCTTGAAAAAGAGCGCATCGAGCGCGAACGTTTGGAAAAAGAACGTGCAGAACGTGAACGTCTCGAAAAAGAACGCATCGAGCGTGAACGTCTCGAAAAAGAACGCATCGAGCGTGAACGGCTCGAAAAAGAACGTGCAGAACGCGAACGACTCGAAAAAGAGCGCATCGAGCGCGAACGTTTGGAAAAAGAGCGCATCGAGCGCGAACGTCTCGAAAAAGAACGAATCGAGCGCGAACGACTCGAAAAAGAGCGCATCGAGCGTGAACGTTTGGAAAAAGAACGCATCGAGCGCGAACGTCTCGAAAAAGAACGCAAAGAGCGCGAACGTCTCGAAAAAGAGCGCATCGAGCGCGAACGTCTTGAAAAGGAACGCATCGAGCGCGAACGTCTCGAAAAAGAGCGCATCGAGCGCGAACGGCTTGAAAAAGAAAAGCGCGAAGCGGAGGAGCGTGCCCGTGCCGCGCGTGCGGAAATTGAGGAACGCAATAAAAGGCTGCGCCGTGAGGAGGAGCTTCGCCGCGAGGAAATGAGAAAACGCAGCGAAGAAGCGCGTGCGGTGCGTATGTCCGCAGAGGAAGAAAAGATACGCATGAGGGAGCAGGCGGAAAAGGCGCGTCTTGTGCGAAAGGCTGTTCTGCAGGAGGAGCGTCGGCGCAAAAAGCTCGGAATGCCGTCGATGACTGCGGCGGAAATAGACGAAGCCTTCAAAAGCGGCAGCGTACGCGTTTACGGCAGGAATACTGAAAAACGCGCTTCGTCGGCAAATCCGTACATCATGCCTCTGAGCGACGACGGAGAGGAGAAAATGCAATGAGAACATTTTTTCTTGACTGTATGAGCGCGGCTCTGTTTACGTGCTTTTTGCAGAACATAATTTTCACGGGCGGCTTCGGCATCACCGAAACGGTGCGCATGGCGGCAAAGCCGTCAAATCTTCTGAAAAGCGGTGCATTTGTAACATTCTTTTCCGTAAGCGTTACGATGCTCAGCCGTCTTGCCGATCTTATTCCGTCCGTTAAGGCGGCGGGCAAAACGGTGCATGCCGTAATATTTTCGGCGGTGCTTGCCGCAGTTTATGCGCTTTCGCTGGCTGCCGCCTCCGCAATCGGTGTCGGTGCGCGTACAAAGCGTCGGCTTTCGGTGTGCGCACTCAATACGCTTGTGCTTTCGCTGCCGTATATAGTCTATTCCTCGTCGTTTTCCGTGCCGCAGTCGCTCGGTGCAGCCTTGGGCGCGTCCTGCGCATATGTCATATCCGCGGCTGTAATACATGCGGGTATGGTGCGTCTGAGAGAAAACAGCTCGATTCCGCCCGCGTTTAAGGGCAACGGTGCGCTGTTTATTTACGTTGCAATACTGTGCCTTGCGTTTTCGGGCGTGGCGGGCGAAAGAATTGTTCTTTAAGGGTTTATGAAAAAAGAAAAAAGAAATGAGCGCGCGCAGAGCAAAAAAAGCGGCAATCAGCCGCTGCGCGGTGCGGCGCAGAATGAAGAAAACAAAAAATATTTCCGCCTTCGAAAAAAGAAAGCGGCTGCAAAGCGCGAAAGGCAAAGCCTTGACGAGCAGTCGCGCGAAATATTCGAACGCAAAAAGGCTTCGGCGTCGGACAAAAAGGCTCCGTACACCTCGCGCACGCGCGGGTACTACAGGTTTTCGAGGGATTATCCGTCAAATGTCGACGGGAACCGTTTCCGTGAAAATCTGAGATACGGCGAAAAGAGTCTTACCCGACACGCGCTTATTGCGGCGGTGTGCTGTGTCCTCGCGTTCTGTGCGGGGTTTATTCCCGCGCGTACCGCCATGTTTATTTCGGCGCTGCCCGATGAAGCTTCGACAGCCGCGCAGACCGAGCAGAGTGATACGCTGTCGCTCAGGGGCATACTTATAACATATGACGAAATCAAAAGCGGCGATACCGACGCGATAATATCAAAGCTGAAAACAAACGGCTGCGACACTGCCGTGTTCGAATTTAAAAACGACGGCGGCTACTGCATTTTCGATACGGGCGCATTTATCGGTTCGTCCGCCGACAGACGCATTGCAACCGCCTACGACACCGTTAACGCGGTCAAGGCGGCAGGATATTCGACGGCGGCTTACATAAGCTGTTTTCTCGATTCGTGCGCACCCGTTTCGGACTATACGTACGCGGTCAGAAGCGGCTCTGCCGAGGGCGGCGCGTGGCGCGACAATTCGTCCCGCTGCTGGCTCAATCCATTTTCCCGGACGGCAAGGGATTATGTTTTGTCCGTCGTAAAGGCTGCCGCAGACGGCGGATTTTCGCGCATTATTCTCGGGAACGTCTGTTTTCCGACCGATTCGGGCGAGAGCGAAGCGTATTTTGACGGCGAAGCGTCCTCCGACATCGGCAGAAACGAGCTGCTGCGCGGGTTTATCGCGTCGGCGGTGTCCTCCGCGGGAGAGGCTCCCGTTACGGTGATGTGTGACCTTACGGCACTCAATTCCGATTCGGACAACAGGGCGGGCGGTACGGCAGGCTCGCTCCTCGGGACGGCGGCAGGCTCGGTATGCACGGATGCGCGCGCGTCGCTTGCGTCCGAAAAAACCGTCATAGGCGAAAAAACCGTCACGGGCGCACCGTCAATGCCGTATGTGCTCGTGTCCGAAACGGCGCGGTATGCGTGCGAAAATGTTCGGAACGCGGAAAATGCCGAGAGCACAAAGATATTTTTGCTTATTGACGGCTCCGAAGAAGAAAAAACGGCTGTGCAGCTCGGCGGCGCGGACGGGTTTATTATTTGGTAGAATTCGTCTGCATCGGTCAAAACGTTCCGAAAACGCGGTTTTAAGCGGCTTTTAAGTTGCTCGGTTATACTTACAATTGATAAAATCCGCATCACATATTGATAATATTGAAAAAATGAAGTATAGTTACTGTATATACCGAAGGGAGACGGAGAAATGAAAGTAACAAAATTCACGGCTTGCGCAGCCGGACTGCTTGCCGCAGCTGTTGTGATTACGGCACTGGGCGGATGCGGCAAGGATAAAAATACCGACGCGACCACTGTAGGTGAAATTACGGAATCGGAACCGGAAACGACCGAAACGGCAGGTGTGACCGATGTTCAGACATCTGTCCCCGAGTCGGAGCAGTCCGCCGAAACGCAAACCGCAGCAGCGTCCGAAACGGCAGCCGCGTCGCAGAATACCGAAAAAACAACATCTGTAAAGGAGAGTACAACAGTGCAAGAACAGAATACCGCCGCAGGCTCGAATACAAGCGGTGCGGACAAAAATTCCGCGACACCTGCAAAAACCGAATTTGACATTATCGTAAGCGATGTTTTTTATATCACGGGAAAGACCATAGACGAAGCGGGCACGGTTGCTCCGCTCGAGATTGCAAAAACCGCCGATTCGCTCTATATGCTGTCCGATTTTGACGGAACGGAAATGGGTGCGCTCATAAACGGCGATACCGCTTACATGATCTGCCCCGACAAGAAAGCGTATCTTGAGATAACCGCTTCGCTGCGAAAGACCATGGGAATCGACGACTCCGAGATGTTCGATACCGCGTCGTGTTCGTTCTCCGATTTGGTGTCGCTCGCGAATGCCGAAAAAACGGAGCAGAACGTCGGTTTTCAGGGCGCGACCTGTACGGCATATTCGTTCACGCGCGAAAAATCAAGGTCGGTATTTTACATGAACGGCAGCCAACTTGTCGGCTTTTTGACCGAAAATCTTGACGGCACCGAGCCTGTTATTACGGTTGTGTCGTCGATTACCGCCGACGTTCCCGCCGACAGAAAAGCTCCCTCATCGGAGTACAAAGGCTATAAGGGCGTTATCGGCGCAGTCAGATTCATGGCAGCCGTCGGCTTGGACAGCGACTGATGAAAACGGCGGTTGTAACGGGCGGCGCAGGGGGAATAGGCGCGGCTGTGTGTGAACGGCTGTGCCGCGACGGCTTTTCGGTGGCTGTTAACCGGTGCCGTTCCGAAGCAAAAGCCGCGTCGCTTGTCAAAAGGCTCACGCAGAGCGGTTTTGATGCGTTCGCGGTTAAAGGTGACGTGTCGGTGTCAGCCGATGCCGATGCGCTTATTCAAGCGGTTTTTTGCCGTAACGGAAGAATAGACGTCCTTGTGAATAACGCGGGCATTGCCGTGCGTTCGCTTTTCGACGAAACCTCGGACGAACAGTGGCGGCGCGTGACAGACACAAATCTTACGGGTGTTTTTAACTGCTCCCGTGCCGCTTCAAAGCATATGCTCCGTCAAAAAAGCGGCAGAATAATAAATATTTCGTCCATGTGGGGGCAGACGGGCGCGTCTTGCGAGGTCGCTTATTCCGCGTCCAAGGCGGGTGTTATCGGACTTACAAAGGCTCTCGCAAAGGAGCTTGCTCCGTCCGGGATAACGGTTAACTGCGTCAGTCCGGGTGTCGTCGACACCGATATGATGTCCTCTTTTTCGCAGGAGGAAAGGCGTCTTATCGCGGAGGATATTCCGCTCGGACGCTTCGCGTCTCCCGAGGATATTGCGAATGCGGTCGCTTTTTTCGCGGACGAACGCTCCGCATATATTACGGGGCAGATTTTGGGTGTAAACGGCGGTGCCGTTATATGAAAGGTTTTTTTGAACCGAAAGGGGAAAATACATGAAATTTCGTAAAGCCGCGGCTGTGCTTGCCGCGCTGGTGACGGCGCTGTCCTTCGGCGGATGTCTGCAATATTCGGGTGACCTGCTTCAAACCACCGACATGACGGAAGATACCGTCACGGATTCGCTTCAGGCGGAACAGCCGAACACCGTATATGAAAACGGCTCGGAAATTGCAGCGGAAACACAAAACGGTGCGGAGGCTTCCGATATTTATTCGACTCCCGCAACCGATACGGGCGCGGATGTCACTCCGTCGACCCCGTCGCAAAGCGAAGCCGTGACTTCGGGCGGCTCACAGACAAACACTTCGGGTAATTCCGTAACGACTCCGTCGCAGCAGAGTCAGTCTCAGCAGTCCGTGACGGGACTCGATGTCCTCAAAAGCGGCACGTTTTATTGGAAAGGCAGCATGCAGGACGAAACGGGCGAGATAACTCCAACGGAGATGGCATCAACGTCCGATTCGCTTTATATGTCCACGAGCCTCAACGGCGCGGACGTATCGATGCTGCTGAAAAACGGCACCACATATATTATTTATCCCAAGATAAAGGGGTACATGAACATGAAGCTGCTGATGAAGGCTTCGGGCATGGACGACGATATGTTCGACACCTCCGCACTCGATTTCAGCTCGATAGGGCAGCTTACCGAAGCCGATTCAAAGAAGAATACGCAGTTTAACGGAAAGGACTGCGTGGACTATGTTTTCACGGAGTCGGAGGGCACCACCGAAATTTTCATGTCGGGCAGCTCGTTCCTCGGAATGCGCTCCACCGATTCGAGCGGCAAAACGCTGTCGGTCATGTATATTGACTATCTTACGGGAACCGTCCCCGCCGACAAGTGCGGTCTGCCGACGGGTTACACGGAGTATTCGGGACTTAAAGCCATTTCGTTCATGACCGAACTTGCAAAAGATATGGATATCTCCATCGACGAATGAAAAAATGCAGCAGTCTCCGCTGCGCCGCAGAGGATATCTGTCGGAGCGGACTGCTCGGCGATGCTTTGCGCACCTTTGCGGGTGCTGCGCTCTGATTCGAATATAATTTTACCCGTCGCGGTTCATAAGACCACGGCGGGTTGTTTTTGCATAAACCAGTTGATTTAAAACAACATTGTAATGTTCCGCATTGTCGGTAAAATTTAATGTAAATACTTTTCGCACTGTCGGCAATTTTTCATCTTAATACCTTCCGCACTATCGGACATTTTTCACTTTCATACCTTCCGCACTGTCGGAAATTTTTTGATTTTGTATATCCCGCACTCTTAAATTGATACAATTAGTATTCTGTAATCGACACCTCGCTTAGTTTACCAAGTGCGGATATAATGTTTCAACAGACTATTTGCTCGGCAGGACAAAGAAATAACCCCGAAAGTGCGGTTTGCATTTTCGGGGCGTTGTTTTATTTGCGATATCAGAATTTCATTTTGCCGTTGATGAAGTCCGTAAGTTCGCTTATCGGGAGGCGAACCTGCTCCATTGTATCACGGTCGCGGACGGTTACGCAGTTGTCGGCGGGTGTATTCTCGTCGCCGACCGTCTCAAAGTCGACGGTGATGCAGAAAGGCGTGCCTATTTCGTCCTGACGGCGGTAGCGTTTGCCTATGGAGCCTGCGTCGTCAAAGTCGCACATAAAGCTCTTTGAAAGCTCGGTGTATATCTCCTGCGCTTTATCGCCGAGCTTTTTCGAGAGCGGGAGCACCGCGCACTTAAACGGAGCGAGAGCGGGGTGAAGATGAAGCACGACTCTCGTGTCGTTTTTCTCCGCGTCGACGACCTCCTCGTCGTAGGCTTCGGTCAGGATAGCGAGGAAAAGTCTTTCAACGCCGAGCGACGGCTCGATGACGTAGGGAACGTAGCGTTCGTTTGTCTGCGGGTCGAAGTAGTCAAGGCTCTTGCCCGAGGTCTTTATGTGCTGAGTAAGGTCGTAGTCGGTTCTGTCGGCAACACCCCAAAGCTCGCCCCAGCCGAACGGGAACAGGTACTCGAAGTCGGTCGTTGCCTTTGAATAGAAGCAAAGCTCCTCTTTGTCGTGGTCTCTCAGACGCAGATTTTCTTTTTTGATGCCGAGAGCATAGAGCCAGTCGCGGCAGAAGCTTCTCCAGTAGTCGAACCATTCGAGGTCGGTGCCGGGTTTGCAGAAGAACTCAAGCTCCATCTGCTCAAATTCGCGCACGCGGAAAATGAAGTTGCCGGGGGTTATCTCGTTTCGGAACGATTTGCCTATCTGCGCAACGCCGAACGGAATCTTTTTGCGCGAGGTGCGCTGAATGTTCGCAAAGTTTACGAAAATGCCCTGCGCCGTTTCGGGACGGAGATACAGTTCGTTTTTCGTGTCCTCGGTAACGCCCTGAAACGTCTTGAACATGAGGTTGAACTGACGGATGTCCGTAAAATTGTGCTTGCCGCAGTTGGGGCAGGGAATGTTGTGCTCACGGATGTAGTCAGTCATGGCTTCGTTCGTCCAGCCTGCGACATTGGTGCCGTCGAAATCCTCAATGAGGTTGTCGGCGCGGTGACGCGTCTTGCATTCGCGGCAGTCCATAAGGGGGTCGGAGAAGCCGCCGAGGTGACCCGAAGCGACCCATGTCTGCGGATTCATGAGAATAGCGGAATCGAGTCCGACGTTATACGGATTTTCTCTGATAAATTTCTGTCTCCACGCGTTTTTGATGTTTGTTTTCAGCTCGACTCCGAGCGGACCGTAGTCCCAGGTGTTCGCAAGTCCGCCGTAAATTTCGCTGCCCGCGTAGACAAAGCCTCTGCCCTTGCACAGCGCGACGAGCTTTTCCATGGATTTATCGGTGTTGTTCATACAAAAAGACCTCCGTCTTAAACCCGACCGTGCGCGTCCTCGGCGCGTTTGTAAGCGGCGGGTAAATATTGTCAAAATTCAAAACCTAATTTTAGCAAAAAAACGCGTCAAAGTCAAGAAAAATCATTGAACGCGCCGAGAGCATATGATATACTTTCAGTATGGACTTTTATTATAACGAACAAAAGCCGCAGCGGGTGCTTATCCTTGCGGCGGATACGGGTGAATACGATGCTTCGGCAAGTATCGGCGAGCTGAAAGAGCTGATAAAGACCGCAGGCGGCGAGACGGTCGGAGTGATAATTCAGCAGCTGCCCTCGGTAAATGCCGTCAGCTTTCTCGGGTCGGGAAAAATTGCCGAGGCTGCCGAATTTGTGCAGGCGAACGGCATTGACCTTGCCGTGTGCGACGGTGAGCTTACACCCACGCAGCAGCGCGTGCTGTCCGATACGCTGAAGACGGATGTCATTGACCGCACCGTGCTCATTCTCGATATTTTCGCTCTGAACGCGAGAACGAACGAGGGCAAGCTGCAGGTGGAGCTTGCGCAGCTGAAGTATTCGCTGCCGCGTCTTGCGGGAAAGGGCGCGTCCATGTCGCGTCTCGGCGGCGGAATCGGCACGCGCGGTCCCGGCGAAACGAAGCTCGAAAGCGACCGCCGTCACGTCAGACGGCGTATCCGTGCGCTCGAGGAGCAGCTTTCTTCCCTTGAAACGCGTCGGCGC
Source organism: Bacteroidaceae bacterium (assembly GCA_963620305.1). Lineage (GTDB taxonomy): Bacteria > Bacillota > Clostridia > Oscillospirales > Acutalibacteraceae > RUG806. Next base: position 15,594 of record CAVFAD010000004.1, read on the forward strand.
AGACACCGCGACAGACGCAAAAAGGACGGAGTTATCACAGCCGCACTTGTCGGTTATACGAATGTCGGCAAGTCGACGCTCCTCAACACTCTTACCGATTCCGAGGTGCTTGTCGAGAATAAGCTGTTCGCAACGCTCGACCCCACATCGCGTGCGCTTAAGCTGCCCGACGGCAGAGAGATTATGCTTATCGACACGGTTGGCTTTGTTTCGCGGCTGCCGCATTTTCTCGTCGAAGCGTTCAAGTCCACGCTTGAAGAAGCGACGGATGCGGATCTTCTTATAGTGATGTGCGACGCATCCGACCCCGACTGCGAGGATAAGCTCGACGTGACGCTTGAAGTACTCAAGGAACTGTGTACTGAGGAAAAACCGATTGTCACGGTCTATAACAAATGCGACGTTGCGCATAATTTTACCGCGCCGTACAGCAAAAACACCGTGCGCATTTCGGCGAAAAACGGCGTGGGCATTCCGAATCTGCTTGAATGCATCTGCGCCGCGCTGCCCGAAAAACGCGTACGTCTGCAGCTTTTGATACCGTATTCGTGCGGTGCGCTCGAAGCGAAGCTGCGCGGCAGAGGACGGCTTATTAAAGAAGAATACCGCGAAGACGGCATATATGCGGAAATTGAACTGAATATTGACGACGCAAAAAGCGTTGCCGAATATATCATACACCGAACGGGAGGAATTTAATTGTCACGCTATCTTATAATCAACGCGGATGACTACGGAATGTGTCATTCCTCCAATATCGCCGTGGAGGAGCTTTTGAAAAAAGGCGGCATAACGAGCGCGACGGTAATGGCTCCGTGCGCGTGGGCGGTCGAAGCCGCACGCTTTGCCGCCGCTCACCCCGAATACGCAATAGGACTTCATCTCACCTTTACGAGCGAGTGGTACAATTACCGCTGGGCGCCCGTTTCACGCGGCTGTGTCGCGTCTCTCGTCGACGAAGAAGGCTTTATGTGGCACGAATCGGACGATTTTGAAAAGCACGCCGACCTTGCCGAGGTCGAAGCGGAGATAAACGCACAGTACGGTAAGCTTGCGAAATTCGGCTTTACCCCGTCGCATTTCGACAATCATATGGGCAGCCTTTACGGTATCGAAACGGGACGCTTCGAGCTGCTCGAGCTGACGATAAAGCAGTGTGCGCTGCACGGCGGCATGCCGTTCAGATTCCCGACGAAATTCACCGACGAGCAGTTTTCGAATACGATGCTCGGTATACATATCCCGAAAGCAACCGTTTTCGGAATACTCGACAGCGTCAAAAAAGGCGCAGCCGATGCGGGTGTCGCGGTGCTCGACTACCTTATGCCCGGCGACTGGAACGGACCGCAGGCGCAAAGCTATGAAAATTTCCGCGAATACATTTTTGAAAAGTACCGCTCCTTCCCCGAGGGAATCACCGAAACCTATATTCACCCCGCCGTCGAAAGCGACGAGCTGAAGGCGATTGCGGGCGCGTGGGAACGGCGCGTGTGGGAGTACAAACTGTTTTCCGATCCCAAAACACTCGAATTTATAAAGGATATCGGAATAGAGCTTATAAATTACCGCGACCTCAAAAAAATGAGATCGGCAGATTAAACGGAGGAAAAAACAATGAAATATGCAGTAATTCTTTATGACGGCATGGCGGACTATCCCGTGCCGCAGCTCGGCGGAAAAACGCCTATGGAAGTCGCAAAAAAGCCGCTTTTTGACGGCATGGGCAAAAAAGGCGAGGTCGGACTCGTAAAAACGGTCGACGATTCGCTCAAGCCCGGCAGCGACGTCGCAAATCTGAGCGTGCTCGGCTTTGACCCGACAGTAAGCTACACGGGACGCTCGCCGCTCGAAGCCGTGAGCATCGGAGTAAAGCTCACCGACACGGATGTTACGCTGCGCTGCAATCTCGTTACGCTGTCCGACGCGGAAAAATACGAGGACAAAATTATGACAGATTATTCGGCGGGCGATATATCGACTTCCGACGCAGCCGTGCTCATAAAAGCGGTTCAGGAGCACTTCGGAAACGATATTTTTACGTTCTATCCCGGTGTTGCGTACCGCCACTGTCTTTTGTGGCATAACGGTACGACCGACCTCGGCACGATGACTCCGCCGCACGATATTTCGGACAAGGTCATAGGCAAATATCTTTCCGATTCCGAAAACGCAAAGCCGCTTATCGCCATGATGCGCGAAAGCTTCGACGTGCTTTCAAACCATCCGCTGAACAGAGAGAGAGTCGCAAAGGGACTGCGCCCCGCGAACTCGATTTGGCTCTGGGGCGAGGGAACAAAGCCTAAGCTCGGCACTTTTTACGATACCTACGGTCTTCACGGCACCATGATTTCCGCCGTCGACCTTCTTAAAGGCATCGGCATCTGCGCCGGCATGGACGTGCCCGATGTCGAGGGCGCGACAGGGTACATCGACACAAATTTCGAGGGCAAGGCGAAGTGCGCCGCAGACGCGCTTGCGAACGGCTCCGATTTCGTTTATCTTCATTTTGAGGCACCCGACGAGTGCGGCCACAGAGCCGAGCCCGAAAACAAGGTTCGTGCGATAGAGCTTATCGACGAGAAGGTTCTGCCCACGGTTATTGCGGAGCTTGAAAAACACGGCGACTACAAAATTATGATACTTCCCGACCATCCCACACCCATCGTCACCAAGACCCACGCGCGCGACGCGGTGCCGTTTATGATATATCACAAAGCCGACGAAAAGTGCGGTGTCATGAGCGTAAACGAAAACAGCGCGAAGGAAACGGGCATTTATTTCCCGTCGGGCGTGAGCCTTATGCGCCACTTCCTCGGAACCGACCGATAAAAACGGCTTTTTGACGGCGGAAAAACAAAAACACAGACGGGGGCGAACCGACGTTTACTGCGCGCTTTCCCCCGTTTTTTTTCTTATTTTGTTTATATTGTATTGTTTTTTTTAAGACATTATGGTATCATAAATACCGAATACGCGAGCCGAGCCTTGCGGTGTCCGAACAGCCGCCGCAGCGGAAAGCCGTCGCGTTTTGAGTACCGAAAAAATCGCTTTTTTAACGAAGCAAAAAGGAGAATCCGATATGGCAAAGGATTACGGTTCGGGGGTATATATGCCCGATCCGCTTGATAACGGCTCCGCAGAGCCTTATGCGGAAACACCCTCCGAAAGCGGCGGCACTGCCGATATTCCGTCCGTCGGGGACGGCAAAGCCGCTGAGGAAACCAAAGCCGTCCGAGACGACAAATACGCTTTCAAGATAAGGGATTTGACAAAGGACTACGACGGGCATGTCGTGCTCAACAACATTTCTTTCGACATTCCGCGCGGGAAGATAGTCGGTCTGCTCGGTCCCAACGGCTGCGGCAAGTCGACGCTTATGAAAATTCTCTCGGGTGTCATTCACGACTATACCGGGAACATTAAAGTCGGCGGACGTCCCATCGGCATCGGCTCGAAGGCTCACCTCGCTTATCTGCCCGACCGCACGTATTTCCCGGACAGATTCCGTACTGCTGACTGCATAAATTACTTTGATGATTTTTTTGCGGATTTCGACAAGATAAAGGCTATAGAATTTGCGGCAAAGTTCGGACTTGATCTCAACCAGCGCATCAAAACGATGAGCAAAGGCATGCAGGAAAAGCTGCAGCTGCTCATGGTCATGAGCCGTGCCGCCGACATATATCTTTTGGACGAGCCTCTCGGCGGAGTGGATCCCGCCGCACGTTCGGTTATTCTCGACATAATAATGTCGAACTACAAAGAAAATGCCACCGTCGTAATTTCGACGCACCTTGTTAACGACCTCGAACACAGCTTTGACCATGTGCTTATGCTCGGTCACGGCTCGGTGCTCGTAAACACGGGCATTGATACCCTGCGCTCCACGGGCAAATCGGTGGAGGAGATATTCAAGGAGGTCATCGGCGATGCTTGGGAAGTTGATTAAAAACGCATTCAAATCGAACGCGGCAGGTGTCTATAACATTTATATCGCCGAGGGTATTATCACCGTCGTGATGCTCATTCTGCTTCTTGTCGACTGGACAAAATGGGGCGACGCGGGTGTCGGACTCGGACTTGCCGTCAAGTGCGTCGCGTCCGTTGCGCTCTGCATTACGGCTGCCGTCGGAATAATCATGACATTCGTTGCCGTTTTCAGCGATTTCAGGCGCAGCATGTACGGAATCGAGGGGCATCTTACGCTCTCGCTGCCCGTAAGAGGCTCGTCGCTTCTTTTTGCAAAGTGGCTTTCGGGTGCTTTCTGGGTTATTTTGAGCTATGTCGTTTTCTGCCTTGCGGCAGGCGGCAGCGCGATGTACGTTTTCCGTCATTCCATGTCAATAGTTGAGGGCGACGCCGCCTACAGCTCAATATACGAAATAGCAACGCAAATGGTGCAGCAGCTTTGCGAATCGGCAGGCATCACCACACCGTCGGGCAGGGTTATCGGCTACATTGTCACGATGTACGCTTTTGACGGCGGAATCAGAGCGTGCGCATTTGTGCTGCTGGTGTTTTTTGCCGTAAGTCTTGCGCACTGCCGCCCGTTCGAAAAGCTCGGCAAGCTCGGCGCGGTGCTGTACTTCTTTGCGGGTACCTTTATTACTCAGACCTTTGCGGGTCTTGTCACAAAGCTTGTTAAGATATATATTGTTGTTTCCGATACCGCATTTACTTTTACGCTGTCCGAGAGCGAAGTGCAGGCAGCGTGGAAAATGGGCTTCGGAGCATACTCGATAACCAATCTTTACTGCACCGTTGTAATAACGGTAGCGGTGTTCCTTGTAACGGCATTCCTTATCGACAGAAAGGTCAACGCCGAATAAACGGAGCAGACCCGCCGAAAACGCGGCTGATGCGCCGAAAAAACAGGAGTGCGCCGAAAACGCGTCGGGTGCGTAGGACAAAAAACGGAGCGGAAGGAGTTGCGCGGTATGGGTTTTGAAATAATCGACATTTCAAAGGATCTTTTGACCTCGGAGCTTTATCCGGGCGATCCGCGTCCCGAGGTCAGCATATTCAGTGCGATTTCACGCGGAGACGAGTGCAACATGGCGCGTATTTCCGCGACGCTGCACTGCGGTACGCATGCGGACGCTCCGCTCCACTTTATAAACGGCGGCACCTCCATAGGCGCGGCGGAGCTTGACCGCTATGTGGGCGAGTGCACCGTTATAGATGTTCCTCCCGGCAGGATAACGGGGCAGTATGCCGACGAGCATTTCCCGCGCGGAGCTGAAAGGCTGCTGCTGCGTTCGGGCGGTACGGCTTATTTTGACAAAACGGGCGCGGAAGAAGCCGCCTATCTCGGCTTTAAGCTTATCGGTACCGACGGCATGAGCATCGGCGGCAGCGAGGATCAGACGTCCCCTCACCGCGCTTTGCTTGAGGAGGGGGTAGCGGTGCTCGAAAATCTCAACTTGAGCGGTGTTCTTCCGGGCAGGTATTTTCTTATCGCGCCGCCGATTAAAATTGCGGGTGTGGACGCGGCTCCCGTGCGTGCGCTGCTTATAAGCGGCTATATGTTCTGGAGCAACTGACGGGGAGCGCGAGGCGGAAAGTGCGGCACCCCATTCAAAAAGCAAGGTGTCCGTCACCGTCAAAAAGCGCGGCGCTCGGCTTCAAAAAACACTTGATAAATTCCTGTCAATGTAATACAATATCAGGGGCGTACAGAACCGTGCGCACGGACAGGCGTCCGTTTTTGCGGTACGGGTGCTGCCGCACCGAAAAAAAGTGCAAAATTCAATTCATATAAAGGAGTAGTTTTACCAATGAGCACACTTAACAAGAAGACTGTTGAAGATCTTGACGTAAAAGGCAAAAGAGTGCTGGTGCGCTGCGATTTCAACGTAAAAATCGAGGACGGTGTTATCACAAGCGATAAGAGAGTCGTAGCGTCTCTCCCCACTATCCGTTACCTTATCGACAACGGCGCAAAGGTTATCCTTTGCTCTCACCTCGGCAGACCCAAGGGTGCTGTCGACCCTCAGTTTTCCATGGCTCCCGTTGCCGAGTGCCTTTCAAAGCACCTCGGAAAGGAAGTTAAGCTTGCAAAGGATGTTGTCGGCGACAGCGCACACGAGCTTGCCGCTTCTCTTAAGGACGGCGAAGTCCTTCTTCTCGAAAACGTCCGCTTTGAACCCGGTGAAACAAAGAACGATCCCGAGCTTTCAAAGAAGTTTGCGTCACTTGCCGACCTTTACGTAAACGATGCTTTCGGCTCCTGCCACAGAGCGCATTCGTCCACGGCGGGCGTAGCGGATTATCTCCCCTCCGCTGTCGGCTACCTTATTCAGAAAGAGATTCAGTTTATCGGCGGTGCGCTCGAAGACCCCAAGCGTCCCCTTGTTGCCGTTCTCGGCGGCGCAAAGGTTTCCGATAAAATCGGCGTCATAAATAACCTCATCGACAAGTGCGACACCATTATTATCGGCGGCGGCATGGCATACACCTTCTTCAAGGCACTCGGTCACTCGATAGGCACTTCGCTTCTCGATGCCGACAACGTCGAAAACGCAAAGTCAATGATGGAAAAGGCTCGCGAAAAGGGCGTTAACTTCCTTCTTCCCGTTGACAACATCATCGCGACGGATTATGCCGCTGACGCAACCAACATGAGAATCTACAGCGATTCCATTCCCGACGGCTGGATGGGTCTTGACATTGGCCCCGTCACCGCCGAGCTGTTCGCAAAGTCGATTCGGAAGGCGGGCACGGTCATCTGGAACGGTCCTATGGGTGTTTCGGAGTGGGATAACTTCGCTCAGGGCACAATTGCCGTCGCAAAGGGCATTGCGGAATCAAACGCCATTTCGATAATCGGCGGCGGCGACTCGGCTGCCGCTATCACAAAGCTCGGCTTTGCCGACAAGATGAGCCATATTTCCACAGGCGGCGGCGCATCGCTCGAATTCCTTGAGGGCAAAGAGCTTCCCGGTATCGCCTGCATCGACGAAAAGGACGCATAAATAATTCAAATCGGGGAAAACGGTTCTGCCGCTTTCCCTTGTTTGCGCCGAGCGGCTGCCGCACCGTATTATATTTACCCCGTCACCGTCGGTCGGCGGCGCGTACGGTATACGGTAAACGCCGTATGCCGTATAATGTTTAACACAGCAAAGATTTTTTATTACGAAAGTGAGATAAAAGCTATGAACAAGGCAACAAGAAAAGCCGTTATTGCCGGCAACTGGAAAATGAACAACACTCCCGCCGAAACAAAAAAACTTATCGAAGAAATGATTCCGCTCGTTAAGGATGCCGACTGCGACGTGGTTCTCTGCGTTCCCTACATCGACCTCGCCGCGGCTATGGACACGGCAGACGGCACAAACATAAAAATAGGCGCGGAAAACTGCCACTGGGCGGAAAAAGGCGCGTTCACGGGCGAGGTTTCCGCAAAAATGCTCAAGGCATACGGCGTTGAGTACGTCATAATCGGACACAGCGAAAGACGTCAGTATTTCGGCGAGACGGACGTTACCGTTCACGACAGAGTGAGAGCCGCTCTCAACGAAGGACTTAAGGTGATTCTCTGCGTCGGCGAAACGGAAATCGAAAACGAGCAGGGCATAACCGCCGAGGTGCTTCGCAAGCAGACAAAGATTGCGCTTCAGGGCGTAAGCGAAGAAGAACTCAAGAATATAATTATCGCTTACGAACCCGTCTGGGCGATAGGCACGGGCAAGACCGCAACGGCGGACGATGCCGACAAGTATAACGGAATAATCCGCGCATGCGTTGCGGAGCTTTACACAGCCGAGGCAGCCGAAGCCTTTACCGTTCAGTACGGCGGCTCGATGAACGCAAAGAACGCTGCGGAGCTTCTCTCCAAGGTCAACGTCGACGGCGGACTTATAGGCGGCGCGTCGCTCAAAGCCGAGGATTTCTCGATAATCGTTAAAGCTGCAAGCATATGATCGAAAGGCAAATATTTATGAAAAAACCCGTAGTATTATGTATAATGGACGGCTTCGGCATCCGTAAAGAAACAAACGGCAATGCGATTTATGCCGCAAAAACTCCCAATCTTGACAAATTTTTCACCGAATGCCCCTTTACCACGATAGGTGCATCGGGACTTGATGTCGGTCTGCCCGACGGTCAGATGGGCAACAGCGAAGTCGGTCATACCAATATCGGCGCAGGCAGAGTTGTTTATCAGATGCTTGTCAAAATAACAAAATCCATTCAGGACGGCGATTTCTTTAACATCAAAGCGATTACCGATGCAATGGAAAACTGCAAAAAGAATAATTCCGCACTGCACCTTATGGGACTTCTCTCCGACGGCGGCGTGCACAGCCATATCGAACACCTGTTCGGACTTCTCGAATCGGCAAAAAGACACGGTCTGAAAAAAGTGTACGTCCACTGCATCATGGACGGACGCGATGTCTCCGTGACTTCGGGTAAAGGCTTCATTGCCGAGCTGCATGAAAAATGCAAAGAGCTCGGTGTCGGTGAAATTGCCACGATAACCGGCAGATACTATGCCATGGACAGAGACTTTGCATGGGACAGAGTCGAAAAAGCGTATGCCGCGTTCGTTTACGGCGAAGGCATTCAGGACACGGACGCCGTCGGATCCATGCAGAAAAGCTATGACAGCGGCGTTACCGACGAATTTATTATTCCGACGGTCGTCAACAAAGAGGGCACCGTGAAAGAAAACGACAGCGTGATTTTCTTCAACTTCCGTCCCGACCGTGCGCGTCAGATAACGAGAACGTTTGTCGATCCCTCGTTTGACGGCTTTGAGCGCAAAAAAGGATACTTCCCCGTGCACTATGTCTGCATGACGCAGTACGACGAGGAGATGCCCAATGTCACCGTCGCATTCCCGCCCGAACAGCTTAAAAACACGTTCGGCGAGTATCTTCAGGAGCATCACATGAAGCAGCTTCGCATTGCCGAAACGCAGAAGTACGCACATGTAACGTTCTTCTTTAACGGCGGCGAAGAAAAGCAGTTCGAGGGCGAGGACAGAATACTTATCAAGTCTCCCGACGTTCCCACGTTTGACCTGCAGCCCGAAATGAGCGCGTATCCCGTATGCGATGCCGTCTGCGAAAAGATAAAGAGCGGCGAGTACGACGCTGTTATTCTGAACTTTGCCAACTGCGACATGGTCGGTCACACGGGAGTGTTCGACGCTGCCGTAAAAGCGGTCGAAACGGTTGACGAGTGCGTCGGCAGAGTGGTCGAAGCCGCACTTTCAATGGACGGAGTGTGCTTTATCACAGCCGACCACGGCAATGCAGATGAAATGATAGGCGACGACGGCAAGCCGTTTACGCCCCATACCACAAACCCCGTCCCGTTCTGCGTTGTCGGCTATCCGTGCGAACTCAAGGAGGGCGGCAGACTTGCCGACATTTGCCCCACAATGCTTAAGGTAATGGGACTTGCTCAGCCCGCGGAAATGACGGGCGAGTGCCTTATTAAATAATTTGCCGTTTTTGCGGAACTGTGAGAAACGGCGTTCCCGTTTTTCGGCAAAATTTATTCTGCCGCATTCGCATGCAGTGATTTGTCACCGTGCGCCGATGCGGCAGTTTTTATAAGCCGACCGGAGTCGAATCCGTGTCGCCCGTCGGCTTTATTTAAGGAGAAATGCAAAATGGATTACAAAAGATTTGACGATACCGTCATTGTGCGCATCGACAGGGGAGAGGAGATTCTCGAACAGCTTGCCGCCGTTGCGAAAAAGGAAAATATTAAGCTTGCGAGTGTTCAGGGACTCGGCGCTGTTGACAGCTTTACCGTCGGCGCGTACGATACCGAATCGAAGCAGTATCATGCCAACGAATTTAACGGCGCGTTCGAAATAGTGTCGCTCGTCGGTACGGTCAATACGATGAACGGCGAATTTTACAGCCACCTGCACATGAGCGCGGGCAGCGAACAGGGCGAAGTTTTCGGCGGACACTTGAACCGTGCGCGTGTCGGCGCAACGTGCGAACTTGTCCTGACCGTCATAAACGGCACGGTTGAGAGAAGCCTTGACGAAAAAATAGGACTGAATGTGTTCGATTTTGACAAATAATTAAACATCAAACTGCATCAAACGCACAGAAAAAGCCGACAGAGGAAAAATCCCTTTGTCGGCTTTCCGTATGACTTTTTATCGGTTTTCTGCGGATGCTTTTTATCGGTTGTCTGCGGCTGATTTCTAACCGTTTTTTTTCAGCTGAACGAGGTCGCGGTAGCTGATGAGATGTATTCCGTGCGTTTTGAACGCCGCATGTACCTCAGGGTCTTTCATGACGAGGTACTCGTGATATCTTCTCTGCCAGCATGAGGTTATGCTTTTCATCTCGTCCGTGTCGAGCGCGGGGTGGATATACGTTTCGCAGATGCCGTCGGGGATGTTTATGAGATACTCGATGAAGTTGTTTTTGAAATCGTCGTAGCCTTCGCCGTTTTCGATGCTTTCGGGGAAAATGAGATAATCGGGCATCGGAACCTTGCAGAGCCTGCCGAAAATTCCCGCAAAACGGCATGCCGCGTTAAAGAGCCAAAGCGGCGCTTCGGGCGGGCATTGCGAAGCAAGCGGCTTTGAGAACATGCGGAAGGGGTACCCTTTTTTGCCGCAAATCATAAGCGTTTTCGGCAGCATTTTGAGCTTGCCGTTAAGACCGTACACCGCGCCCATGTGGCTGTCGATATGGGACGGGCGCATGCCCTTGCTTTCGCAGTATTCTATCTGCGCCACGGTTTCGGCGCATGCTTCGTCGTATGAACAGTGCGCTTCAAAGTCGTCGCTTTCGGGCCAGAGCCTGCCCTCGGGCGTGTGAATGGACTTGCCGTCGGTCAGTCCGCCCCACGGGAAACGCTCCTTCCATTCATTAGTGTGCGTGAGGTGTACGCCTATGGCATACTGCGGATGGCTTATCGCAAATTCAATCGCTTCATCCGCGCCCGGGCACGGTGTCATCAGTGTCGACGACTTGAGCCAACCGTCCTCAAAAAGCTCCTCTACGGCAAGATTTGCGGAACGGCACAAGCCGAAATCATCCGCATTGATTATAAGATATTTAGCCATGACTTTCTCCCCGTACGGTAAAAATAACTGTTACCGAAATCTTATCATATATCAACGCAAAAGTCAAATCGGACGGAATATCAACGCAAAAGTCAAATCGGACGGAAAGCAATAAAAAACGGCGGTCTTTCAAAACCGCCGCTTCGTTGGCAGAGGAATAGGGATTCGAACCCCAACAGGCAGAGTCAGAGTCTGCAGTGCTAACCGTTACACTATTCCTCTTTTTATGTTCGCCGTATCGGGAACGCTTGATATTATATAATGTCGGACGCGGTTTGTCAATAGTTTTTTTCTAACTTTTCGGGTGCGGCGAAAAAAAGTAAAATCGAAAAGTGAAATCGCGCCGATACCGAAAATCTGCTGTATCGGCTAAAAACTGTTGCGCTTTATTTTTACATTTGGTATTATAGCCTTGTAAAGATGACGGGAGAGTGGCGATTATGGATAAGCTTAAAACGGCGGAACTGAAACATGTTGACATCACGGGCGGATTTTGGCGCGGCAGGGACGAACTCAACAGGCGCGTGACGGTTTACAGCGTCTATGACAGATTCAACGAAACGGGACGCTTTGACGCGCTGCGTCTTATGTGGCGGCAGGGGTCGGACAAAAAGCCGCATATTTTCTGGGATTCCGATGTTGCGAAGTGGATTGAATCCGCAGCATACATAATAGAAAAGCACGGCGACGAACGGCTTCGGGAGCTTTGCGACGCGATGATTGACGAAGTAGCCGCAGGACAGACTGCCGACGGGTATTTTAACTCATATTTTCAGCAGACGGAACCCTCGGCGCGTTTTACCCGACGTGTCGACCATGAGCTTTACTGCTGCGGTCATTTTATCGAGGCGGCTGTCGCGTATTTTAACGCAACGGGCAAGAGAAAGCTGTTGAATGCGATGTGCCGTTATGCCGACCTTGCGGAAAAAGTATTCATGAAGGAGCATTCCGCATCTTTTTATACTCCGGGGCATGAGGAGATAGAGCTTGCGCTTGTGAAGCTTTACCGTTCAACGGGCGAAAAGCGTTATCTTGAGCTTGCAAAATATTTTCTTAACGAGCGCGGAAAGCATGCCGAGGATACGGCTTACAGCGTGAGCAGCAGGTATGAATTGCAGGATTATGCGCCCGTGCGCGAAATGAGCACGGCGGAGGGACATGCCGTCAGAGCGTGCTATCTTTACAGTGCGATGGCGGACATAGCTTATGAATACAACGATACCGAAATGCTCGGCGCGTGCAAACGCATTTTTGAGAATATCTCCCGCCGCAGAATGTACATAACGGGCGGAGTCGGCTCAAGCAAATTCGGCGAAGCGTTTACGCTTGACATGGACTTGCCGAACAGGACGGCGTATACGGAAACGTGCGCCGCGATTGCGCTTGCGTTTTTTGCGCACAGAATGACGAAATGCGACCTTGCATCAAAATACGGCGACGTGCTTGAACGTGTCATATACAATGCGTTCCCTGCGGGAGTGTCGCTTGACGGGACGAGCTTTTTCTACAGCGCGCCTATTGAAACGTCTCCGCGTCTGCGTCGGCGCAACGTGTCGCGTCCCGATGCTTCAAACGAGTTCCCGAACCCGCAGCGTTCGAAGGTTTTCGATACCTCGTGCTGCCCGCCGAACATTACAAGGCTTACAGCCGACATGGGCGAGTATATCTGTTTCTTCGACGGCGAAAGGGTCGTTGTCGATCAGTTTATTGCAAGCAAAGCCGAGATTTTCTTCGGCGGCACAAAGGCAAAGATAGAGACACTCACGGAGTACCCGAAGGACGGCACGGTGAGCATCAAAGCCGAAAACATGAGCGGCAAAAAGCTGTTTGTGCGGATTCCCGCATGGTGCACCGAGGTTACGGTCGATGTAGGCGGGTGCAAGGCGGATTTTGTTAAACAAAACGGTTATGCAGTGTTTGATGTAACTTCCGATATGTTTGCCGTTGAGCTTGAGTTTGAAATGAAAATACGGCTCGTTCAGGCAGACCCGCGTGTTGAGGACTGCGCGGGAAAATATGCCGTCATGCGCGGTCCCGTCGTTTACTGCGCCGAGAGTGTCGACAACGGCGCGGATATTCACGCACTCTCCGTCAATGTCGGCGAACCGAATTTCAGACTTGCAGACGAAAAGGGCATGCTTAATGCCGTCCTTGCGGACGGACGCAGACAAAAAAGCCGCGGCGGCGAATTGTATTTTGCGTCGGACGCTGCGGAATACGAAAAAACGGAAATAAAGCTTATCCCGTACTACTGCCTTGAAAATCGCGGCGAGTGCGAAATGTGCATCTGGCTTAACGGCTTCAATGAGCCGTAACGCAGCAGACTCCCGCGTCGGGTGCGGAACAAAGGCATTGACGGAAACGGAAAAAAGTATTATTATGGTTATAGCTGTTATAAAAATTTTTATTCGGAGGACGGTATCATGAAGAATTCAAGACGTATATTCTGCGCGGTTTTGAGCGTATGTCTGCTGTTTTTGTGCTCCTGCGGCGGAAATAAAGATGCACAAACGACCGCAGTACCCGAAACGGTGACGGAGACGGCTGCGTCGGCTCAAACCGAACCGCAGACCGAAATACCGGCGGACGCGGTGACTCAAAGCCTTACCGTCGAGACTTCGTCCGAGCAGCCGCCCGTTACACAGGCTCCCGCAACACAGACACCCGTGACGCAGGCACCCGCGACCGAAAAACCGACGGAGCGTGCGACCGAGGTTCCGCAGACTGCGGCGCAGACCGCGTATACAAAGGAGCAGATTGTCGAAGCCTTCAAGGCTGCCGTCAATAAGACTAAAGCGTATACGGGCAATATTACCGTGCATCACAAGGAATCCTTTTCGGATATGAAAATATCGAACGTTTCACCTGGCGGCGAGCTTTCCTCACGTGTGATGAATTTCATAACGGGTCTTATCATAAAGCCGTCGGAGGAAGACTACAGCTTTTCGGGCGGCAAGGCGACCACGTCGGAGGGGGAGCAGACGCAGCTGCTGCTGCCGAAGGACGGTGCCTTCACACTTGACGCAAGCGGCGTCGCGTCCGCAAGCCTTGAAAAAAAGGACGGCTTGACGCATGTTAAGCTCACTCTCGTAAAAGAGGAATGCAATTCACTGACGGACATCCCGAAGCACAATGCCTCCGCGATAGGTTATCTCGATATCGGCAGCGCGTTTAATCTGATGAAAATAACGGCGGTCAGAATCACCTATCCCGGCTCGGTAATCGACGCGTACGTCAGAACCGACGGCTACGTTTCGTCCGTTACGTATACGGTGTACATGGACTGCCACGGCGAAGCAACCTACGGACTTATCAGCGGTTCGGCAGATTTCAGCGGCGCACAGACGGAGCAGTGGACAATCAAGTGGTAGCTTATTTGCAGGCGGATAAATGTACTGACGGAAGGACTTTGCCCGTCAGCTTACGCTCGGTGCGCGGGTCGTGCAGGTCTTGCGGTAATAAACGCATGAATATTACGTGAATTTGACGGGCAGCGTGGGTTTTGCCGCCCGTCAGCTTATTGTTTGTATTTTGAAAAAAGCAACCGTGTCTGAAAATAACACGGTCGCTTTGCATTGTACGTTATTTGTGCGGCGAAATTGAATCGCTTACTGCTGCAGACCTGCGCCGCCGCCCATGAGCTGACTCAAAAATCCGGGGGATTTCTGCTTTTTCGGCTTGTATGCAGGCGGATTTTCAAGGCGAAGCTTTGCCGATTTGCTCTTTTTAAGACGCTCCGACACGCTGAGGACAGGCTCGAGCATGGTGTCGGTGAGATACGGCATGATGCGCTGAACAAGCTCAGGGTCGTTTTCGACGGGACCGAGCACCGTAACGCAGATAAGGCTCTGCACCTCGTTCGTGCCGTCCTCGTACACTTCTCCGAGAATGTTGAAAAGCCGCTTCATTTTTTGAGCGTCGTTCTGCTTTATCGCTTCCATAACAAGCGGCGTGCCGTGATTGATGAAAAAGTCCTCGCACAGAAACTCGCCGTATTTCGCTATGTTTTCGTTTATCTTCGGCTTAAGCTCGGGAAAAACACCCGCTATCTTCGTCGCAAGCGTAACGGGGTCATAGCTCAGCGCACCGCTCTTTGCCGCAGCACGGCTGACGGTTGCGGGAGCTTTTTTTGATATTTTCGAATCGCTGCGCAGATATGTTTCGGATAAAAAGTCGTTTATCTCGTTTGTGAGCGACTTTACGTCTTTGTCCTCGTATTCGTCGAGCACCATAAGATAAGTCGTGTCGCGTTTAAATGCGGAATCGTCGGCTGTTTCGGCATCGAGCGGCGCGGTAAGAAAATGTATTCTGTTGTCGTTATAGACATAGCGCAGCCTGCTGTCTGCGCCGACGAAATCCATAACCGACGAATCGCCGCGCGAGTATACCGCGCTTTCTTTTTTGCTTGCACCCTCCTGCCATACGGGACTGAAGCCGCACTTTTCGAGCACGGGCATAATGCCGCTCCAAAGTGTGTCCATCATTGTTTTCTGTTCGAGCATTTCGGTTTATCCTTTCGTATCAGCCGTTGAGCGCGGCGAAATTCTTTTTGTTTGATTTGTAGAGATTTTTGAAAACCCCGTACATTTTGTCGTATACTTCTCTGTTCGCGGGGTTCGGCTCATATGTTTTGACTGCGGGGATAAGCTTTTTCGCTTCGCTTATCGAGTTTATTTCGCCGAGTCCCACGGCAATAACGACCGCCGCGCCGACCGCGCCGACGTTCTGCGGCTTGTCTACCGTTTCGACGCGCTTGCCCAGCACGTCCGCGAGTATCTGACATGTTGCGTACGACAGTGCGCCGCCGCCGACAAAGCGGACGGGGTCGGAGGTCTTGAGCTTCTTTTCTTCCGTCTCGGCAAACCAGCGCAGATGATAGCATACACCCTCGACGACGCTTCTGATAAGCTCGCTCTTGCCCGTTTCAAGGCTGATATTGAAGAACATCGCCCTTGAGTTGGGGTCCTCGAACGGGCAGCGGTTGCCGTGCAGCCACGGAGTGAATATAACCCCGCCCGAGCCTGCGGGAACGCTGTCGATGACCTCGGTCATGTAGTCGTAAAGGCTCGTGTACTTTGTTTCGAAGCTGTCCGCAACGTTTTCTTTCTTGAGATATATCCCTATTTCGTCGAGAGCCAGGTGGTCTTTTACCCATTCGAGGCATTTGCCTGCCGTTTCAAGCTCGCCGAAATAGTTGAATTTGCCGGGGTCCGCGCCTATTACGGCTGCAATACCGGACGAAGCGTCGACCATGCTCTTGTCCACAACGGTTGAAACCCAGCCCGATGTACCCGTATATACATGCGTGTCGCCGACGTTCACCGTGCCCGCGCCTACACCTATGAGCGACGCATCGCCGCCGCCGCCGAAAACAGCCGTGCCGGCTTTAAGTCCGAGTTCGGCAGCCTCTTTTTCGCGAAGTCCGCCGACAATATCGGTGGATTTGATGATTTCCGGCATGTGCTCGACATTTACGCCGAGCGTTTTGCAGAGAGACGCGCTCCAGCACTTGTGACCGTCGCGCAGGTCGTAAAGCAGTGCGCCGAAAGCGGAGTCCTCGGTCATGGTCGCCTTGCCCGTCATGCGGGCGATAAGATAGTCTTTAACGTCGAGCCATTTGTATACTTTTTTGAAGTTCTCCGGCTCGTTGTTTTTGACCCAGTTGTATTTCCAGACGGGGTCTTTTACCGAAATTGCGGCAGCACCCGTTATCATGAGCGATTTGAGAAGAATGGGGAGATTTGCTCCCGCAACCTGAAAACCGTGCGCTATGCCTTTTTTCAGTTCCTCACGCGCGCGCTGATCCATATAGCTGAACGCTCTGCGCACGGGTTTTAAGTCCCTGTCGACAAGTACAAGACCCTGCATCTGCGAGCAGAACGAAATACCGTCTATCTGTTCGGGCGCGACACCCGATTTCGCGACGGCTTCTTTCGCCGTGACGCACATTGCGTCCCACCACTCGTCGGGGTCCTGCTCCGCGCCGCCGTTCGGCATAACATAAAGCTCATATCCCTTTGACGCGCTGCCGAGCAGCTTTACCGTGTCGGAAATCGCGAACACGCAGGTTTTTACTCCCGTCGTGCCGATATCAAATGTTATTGCGTGTTTCATTATCTGTACAGTCCTTTCATAAAGGAGAAATTATACGGTATCATCAAAGCAGCCGTCTGCCCTCTATCGCGCGCGACAGCGTCACCGAATCCGCATACTGCAGGTCGCTGCCGACGGGAAGACCGTAGGCAAGGCGCGTCACCTTTATACCGAGAGGCTTCAGGAGCTTTGATATGTACATTGCGGTAAGCTCACCCTCCACGTCCGAACCGGTAGCCATAATGACTTCCGTAACACCGTCCGAATTAACGCGGTCGAGCAGCTCTTTTACCGTAATGTCGTCGGGACCTATATCGTCAAGCGGAGATATCACCCCGTGCAGGACGTGATACGCTCCCTTGTATTCGTCGGTATTTTCTATAGCCATGAGCGACTCCACGTTTTCGACGACGCAGACCGTGCCGTTATTGCGCTTGGGGTCGCTGCAGACGGGACAAAGCTCTTTGTCCGTAAGATTGCAGCACTTGGGGCAGCGATGTATTTTTTCCGCAGCCTGCAAAACGGTGTCCGCGAATTCCTTCGCTTCGTCCTGCGG
>CAVFAD010000004.1:33305-43448 GCA_963620305.1 Bacteroidaceae bacterium
CTGCGGCAGACCGAGTATATAGAACGCCATGCGCTGCGCTGTCTTTGCGCCTATGCCGGGCATGCGCCTGAATTGCTCCACGAGTTTTTGGAGCGACAGAGCGGAATATTCCATGGCTTACAGACCGAGTCCCGACAGTCCGGGAATATTCATCCCGCCGGTAACTCCGTTCATTTCACGCTCCATGGTGTCGTTCGATTTGCGTATCGCTTCGTTGAGCGACGCTTTGAGAAGGTCTTCGAGCATCTCCACGTCCTCGGGGTCAACGACCTCGGGCTTGAGCGTTATGCCGAGCACCTCGTGCTTGCCGCTTACTCTGACCTCTACCGCGCCGCCGCCTGCCGATGCGGTAAATTCGGAAGTTTCGACTTCTTCCTGAACTCTTGCCATATCCTCCTGCATCTTTTGAATGCGCTGCATCATTTCGTTTCTTGAAGGCTGATTCTGATTGGGTATTCTTGCTTTCATTTTACATTCCTCCGACCTTAATTACCTTATTCGTTATCGTATTTTAATTTGTATTCTTTTCCGAGAATGTCTTTTACTGCGGATGAAAAGTGCTTCGTGAGCATGCTTTCGGGGACAAACTGCTTTATAGCCGGATTTGCGGGACGGATGTAAAGCGTCGACCCTCTGATAAACGCGCAGGAATTGGTAAACTGCCCGATAAGCGGCTTAAAGCTCTGCTCCGCCGCAAGGATTATGCGCACCCAGATGCGTTCCTCCACAATCCCCGGCTTGTTTTTTACCGTTTCGTCGGGCGGTGCAAGCACCTCCGCCTTTTCTTTTCCGTCGTCGCCGTCGGAATCTTCTTCGCGGGCGTATTCCGACATAAACGCGTCAAAATCGAACGGCTCATCGTCGCCGCCGTCGGTCTGCGCAAATTTATCGGCAAAAGAGGATGCCGACCCGCTCTCCGCTCCGAATCCGGCAAAATCTGACCCGTCGGACACCTTTTCTTCGGCTTGGTTCCCGTCAAACGGCGCACCGTCAAACGGCGCACCGTCAAGCGGCGGCTCATCGTCAAACGGCGGCGCATCACCGAACGGCGCATCACCGAACGGCGCACCGTCAAGCGGCGGCGCATTTTCAGCAGTGTCACGTTCGGGTTTTTTGTCCGTCGGCTGCGCCTGCGGCTCTTTTTTCGGAGCAATATGAGACGCTTCGGCAAGCGGTATCCGTTTAACGCTGCCGTTTCCCGCTTTTATTTCCGCCATCTCCCTTTCGAGCGCGGAAATTCGGGCGAGGAGAGCCTCGGTATCGGTATCCGCTTCGGGCGTGCAAAGACGTATGAGCGCGGTTTCGGCTTCGATTCGTCTGTTCTGCGTGCGCTTTACGGCTTCGGCTGCCGCGGACAGTACCGCGAGCGTGTGCAGTATCTGCTCTTTTGTAAAAAGCTCGGCAATGCTCTCGATCCGTTTTAGTTCCTCGTCCGTGCAGACGATAAGCTCGGCAGGGTTTTTGACCGTTTTTATGACAAGGTAGTTTCTGAACTGGTTCAAAAGCTCATTTATCAGCCGCTCCGTGTCGCACGACGCGTTGTGAAAATCGTTGAGCAGCGACAGACAGCGCGAAACATCTTTTTCGGCAAGTGCTTCGACGAGGTCGAAAACGGCATCTTTTCCCATAAGACCGGCGGAAGACGCAACCGTTTCGCTCGTTACGTGTTCCGAAACGCTTATCGCGCGGTCAAGCAGCGAAAGCGCGTCACGCATGCCGCCGTCGGCAATACGCGCAATGAGGAGCGCGGCATCGCGGTCAAGGGACGTTTCTTCACGCTCTGCAATATACATGAGCCTGTCGGCGATGATATCCGGCTCTATCCGTCTGAAATCGAAACGCTGACAGCGTGACAGAATTGTGGACGGGAGCTTGTGCACTTCGGTGGTGGCAAGAATAAATTTAACGTGCTCGGGCGGCTCTTCCAGCGTTTTTAAGAGCGCGTTGAACGCTTCTATCGTGAGCATATGCACTTCGTCGATTATGTAGACGCGGTACCTTGCCTGCGACGGGGTGAAATTCGCTTCGTCGCGGAGCATGCGGATGTCGTCTATACCTCTGTTTGAAGCGGCGTCAATCTCTACAATGTCAAGAACCGTGCCGCCGTCGATGCCCCTGCATATTTCGCATTCGTTGCACGGGTCGCCGCCTGCGGGATGAAGACAGTTGAGTGCCTTTGCGAAAATTTTTGCGCACGTGGTCTTGCCGGTTCCTCTCGAACCGGTAAAAAGGTACGCATGCGCAGTGCGGTTTTCCCTCAGCTGCGACAAAAGCGTTTCTGTCACCTGCGGCTGTCCGACCACGTCGTCAAAGACCTGCGGACGCCACTTGCGGTATAGAACTCTGTACATCGGCTACTCCTCACGCAAAAAAATTTTGCCTCTGTCACACGGCGTGCAGGCGGACTGTGTCGCACGGGCAGACCGCTTAATGCTGCTCGGTTCCCCGCCTGACATGGTTCGCGGCGCTCCGTCGCACAGGACCAACACGCCGCATGACAGAAACAAAATTCGCTGTTTTGAATTATTCTCTTTGTCTGCCGACGATCACACACCCCTCGGCTTCATATAGTATAATATATCCGTCGCGTTTTGGCAAGTGTTTTTTTTATCTTCACCGCCTTTTCGCAAAAAAATTACGAAAAATTTCCCCGTGTGCGTTTTCGCGAGTCGTTTTCGGCTTTCGCCGCCGCAAAGGTGTCCGCAAAAAACCGTCCGCCGAATCCCGCCGCACCGAAAGCCGTGTCCGCAGACCGTTGCCGCACCGAAAGCCGTGTCCGCAGACCGTTGCCGCGCAAAAAATTCACCGTCCGAAAAAATGCAGCTTTGCACAAAAAATTCACCGACGGCAAAAAAAGTATTGCTTTTTCGTCCCGAATACTGTATACTGTTTGAGAAACGGAACAGCGGTCAGCCGAGCACCGTTTCACATGTGCCGGAATGATGGAATTGGCAGACGTGCCGGACTCAAAATCCGGTGGTAGCGATACCGTGCGGGTTCGACCCCCGCTTCCGGCACCAGCAAAGCACTTGTTTCGGCGAGTGCTTTTCGCTTGTACGGCAAAAGACATCCGTCGGTGGCGCAGTTGGATAACGCAGCAGATTCCGATTCTGAAGAACGGGGGTTCGAATCCCTTCCGGCGGGCCAGTGAAAAATGCACTCGAGTTTTATTTTCGGGTGCTTTTTTGTTATATTCGCTTAAACCGACTGGCGGTGCGGGTTCGGCTTGCGTCGGCATATATTGTTATTTGCCCCGTTATGCTTAATATAACGGGTGCACGGACTCTGCTTACGTCGGCGTATATTGTTATCTGCCCCGTTATGCTTAACATAACGGGCGCACGGGCTGGACTTGCGTCGGCTTATATTGCATTCGGCGTACGGACGCTCCCGCTCACGAAAAAGTTTTTAACAATGAAAGTCCTTTTTTTGTTCTCTTTTTCACGTTTTCCCCCTTTGGGGGATTAAGGGGGAAAATGTCCGTGTTAGTAGTAGCAGTAACTTGTTTTTATTGTTTTGTATGTCCGTCACCCGTGTCGGTAGATCTACCGTCATCGGTGTCGGCAGTTGCGTCATAACTACCGTCATGCGCGGCGGAGATTAACTGCCGTCATCGGTGTCGGCGGTATGAAATTTCGGCATGTTTTTAACATGCTTTCAACAGGATATTGACTTTTTAACTTTTTGTCTACAGTGTTTGAACACGTTTTCGACGCGTTTTCAACACCGCTTTTTCAGTTGCGTGACGCAGCTTACGGTTGATATTTGCGGCATTTGCGGTCGGGTGTGCGGGCATCTGCCCGAACAGGAAAAGTCGGCGGCGGAGGAAAAGTCGACGGAGAAAACGGCGACGGAGAAAACGGCGGCGGAGAAAACGGCGGCGGAGAAAAAGTCGGCGGCGGAGGAAAAGTCGGCGGCGGGAAGGTATTATGTGCCGAAGTCGGGTGCGGCGGATGCGGAAGTTTTTTCGGCGAGTCGGCAGAGTGAATGTCGGTTTGTATTCGGGATGAGCGTTTTCGGCGGGGTTGATTTTCGGCGGGGTTTGTATTAAAATATGTCCGTACTATTCGTATCGGAGGAAAATAAAATGCCCGCATCGGCAGATTTCAAATTCATCAGTGCCGTTCCCGTATGGGAAAGGGGACGCGCCGAGGAAATGAACGTTTCCCTTATTTTCAGAGGCAAGCTTTCGCGCACCGACAGTGCGTACATACATATTGCAGCAAGCTCAAAATATCAGATTTTTGTCAACGGTGAATTTTTTGCATCGGGTCCCGCACGCGCGCCTCACGGCTTTTACAGGGTCGACGGATTTGCTCTCGCGCCGAAGCTCACGTCGGACGAAAACACCGTGGCAATAATCGTTGCGGGGTACAATTCAAACAGCTTTTACCTGCTCGACGAGCCGTCGTTTCTGTGTGCCGAAATAACGGCGGACGGTGAAGTAAAGTACGCCACGGGCAGCAAAGAATTTGAAGCGGAACGCTTCGGCGGACGGCTTCAGAGGGTCATGCGGTACTCGTTTCAGCGTCCGTTTACGGAGTGCTATGTGCTCGATGCGTGGTACGACGGCTTTGTAAACGGCACCGACGATCCGTACAGACCCATAGAGCTTGAAAAGTGCGGCGGCAAAAAATTCATAACGCGGACGGTGCCTTATGCCGAACACACCGAGGAGAAGGCGCAGAGCATACTTTCAAAGGGTATTCTTATTCCGCTCAAGTCCGACAAAGTGCGAAAATACGACGATCGCAGCTTTTCCGACATCGGCGAAAAGATGAAAGGCTTTGCGCCCGAAAAACTTGAAACGAATCAGATAGACGAGCTTTACGCTTACACTCCGACCGTCACGGAAAGCGAAAAAACGCCTGCGGGGTCTTTCGAACTCGGGACAAACTGCTTTGCTCTGTGCGACATGGGCGAGAACACCACCGGGTACATCCGTTTGTCCGTGACGGCACAGCACG
Organism: Bacteroidaceae bacterium; assembly: GCA_963620305.1. GTDB lineage: Bacteria > Bacillota > Clostridia > Oscillospirales > Acutalibacteraceae > RUG806. The sequence goes on from CAVFAD010000004.1 coordinate 38,273, forward strand.
ACGCGGTGCTTTATGCCGTGTTCGGCGAGAGACTTAACGAAAACGGAATGCCCGAACCCGCCTCCGACGGGTGCGCAAATGTCGTGCAGTGGAGCGTTCAGGGCGGCAGAAGCTACGACCTTGTGTCGTTCGAGCCGTACACGTTTAAGTATATTTCGGTTGTGTCCGTGTACGCGCCGACGCTCGTCACGAACGTGTCGCTCTACGCCGAAAAATTCCCCGATGCGCTGATAACGAACCGCCCCTCGTCGCCTGATGAAAAATTGCAGAAAATTTACTCTGCTGCCGTCAATACGTTCCGTCAGTGTGCGACCGACATCTTTATGGACTGCCCGTCGCGCGAACGCGCAGGGTGGCTCTGCGACAGCTTTTTTACGGCTCGTACGGAAAAATTCCTCACGGGCAAAACGGTTATCGAGGACGCTTTTCTCGAAAACTTTCTTCTTCCCGATTCCTTTAAGAATCTGCCCGAAGGCATGCTGCCGATGTGTTATCCCGCCGATCATCCCGACGGCAATTTTATACCGAACTGGGCGATGTGGTTCGCCGTCGAGCTTAACGACCGCCGCAGCCGCAGCGGCGATACGCTCACCGTGCAGGCGGCAAAAACAAAGATTTATGCTCTTGCGAAATATTTCGAACGCTTTGAAAACTCCGACGGACTTCTCGAAAATCTCGACGGCTGGATATTTGTCGAGTGGTCAAAGGCGAACGGCTTTGTAAACGGCATAAACTACCCGACGAACATGATGTATTCGATGTTCCTCGACTCCGCCGCGCAGCTTTACGGCGACGGAAAATTTGCCGACAAAGCGGAAAATGTCCGCAGGAAAATCAGAGAAAAAAGCTTTAACGGAAAGTTTTTCCGTGACAACGATGTTCGCGAAAACGGCATAATCAAGCCGACCGAAAATATTTCCGAAACGTGTCAGTATTATGCATTTTTCAGCGGCACGGCGACAAAGGAAACATATCCCGAGCTGTGGCGGACTTTGCTTAAGGACTTCGGAGCGAAAAGAGACTGCGAAAAAGTCTTTCCGAACGTCTGTCCGTCCAATGTTTTTATCGGCTGTTATCTGAGACTTCAGCTGCTTTTAAACGACGGACAATACGATAGTGTCGTAAACGAAGCCGTTGAGCTGTTTGTGCCCATGGCTGAGCAGACGGGGACGCTTTGGGAGCACCTTAAGGACAGCGCGAGCTGCTGCCACGGTTTTGCGTCCTACGCCGCCGTGCTGCTCGCCGAGGCGGAAAAAAGACGGTGACGGATGTCCTCGGCTCGGCTTTTCCGGCTTAAAAGCACCGTAAAAAGAGCAAAAGCAGCCGTAAAAGACGCTTTCCGCGATTTTCCGATTGACATTTAACGCGGCTCAATGTATTATTAGATATGGTATCGTTTAACACAAAGATTTTTTGCAGGTGGATTTTGATGAAAAAAAGTAAAATAGCAGCAGTTTTTCTTGTTGTCCTGATGCTGTTTGCGGCAGCCGCGCCCGCAGCTTATGCGATAGACACCGATATCGGGTATTATGCGGGACTGTTGGAGGGTGTCATCGACACCGACAAGTTTAAGGATATACTCGGCGGACTGGTGAACGGCAACGGCAACGGTCAGTCGGTCAATTTGGGTAATTTTTCGCAGATCGCCCAAATTCTGAAGGCGAGGTTCGGCAATTCATATAACATCGACCAGATAATCGACGCGCTCAAGCAGGTTTTGGGCAATGATTTCGATATTTCCGGCGGCTTGGATATCAACAGCCTTTTGAGCGGAGATCTCATTGCGAAAATAAGGGCAATCCTTGCCGGTGAAACGACGACGGAACCTACAACCGAGCCGACGACCGAGGAGCCGACCGAAGAACCCACCGAAGCACCCACCGAGGCGCCGACCGAGCCTGTGACGGAGCCTTATTCAAATTCGTACTCAAATAATACCCGTTCCGACCCCACGCCCTATGTTGTGCCGTCGACAACGGAAGAATCCACGACATATACGTACATTCCGCCCGAAAAGGTTACGGTGCCGATAATAGCGAACGAAAGCACCACGTACAACGTATACGACGACACCTCGATAGGCGGCGGAGCCGTCACGGTAAAAATGGTGATGGGCATAATCATTCTCGTTTTGTCGGGTGCGGCGGTTGTCGTTGTTGCCGTAATACTTAAAAAGAGCCGTGTTTAATTCGGCGGAGCATATCGAATACATAAACGACCGCCTGCGGCTTATCGTTTCCCCTGCCCATACTTTCGGCACGGATGCGCTGCTGTTGGCGGCGTTTTCAATGCCGAAAAGGAATGCAAAATGCGTCGATTTCGGCACGGGATGCGGCATAATCCCGTTTTACTGGCTGCGGGAGGGCGTGCGGGACGTGTGCGCGGTGGAACTGCAGGAGAAGGCATGCGACCAGCTTCGCAGGAGCATCGAGCTGAACGGTATAGGCGACAGATTTACACTTGTCGAGGGCGATCTTACAAAGCTCGGCGGTGTTCTTCCGCTCGGTCGGTTCGACACGGTTTCGATGAATCCGCCTTATACGCCTGCGGGAAAGGGTATTTTGAGCGCGTCCGATGCGGACAAAACCGCGCGTCACGAAACACTCCTGACGCTGTCGGAGCTTTGCCGTTCCGCGTCCGAGCTGCTGAAATTCGGCGGCAGCTTCTCGATATGTCTGCGCCCCGAAAGACTGACGGACGCAATGTGCACAATGCGTGAAAACTCGGTAGAGCCGAAACGGCTGCGGCTTGTGGCACAGCGTCCGGGAAAGGCTCCGTGGCTGTTTTTGCTTGAGGGTAAAAAAGGAAGAAAGCCGGGACTTACGGTCGAACCCGACCTGTATATTGAAAATCCCGACGGCACGCCGAGCGGCGAAATGCTCAAAATAACGGGCGCATACAGAAAAACGGACAAACCCGCACAGGGCGAAGAAGCGCGTTTTTCGGAGGCAACGGAATAAGCGGGAACGGCTCCCCGCATTTTTACGGGCGCGGCAGACGAATTTAAGATAAACATTTCCCGAAAGGACGGATAAAATGTCCGGAAAACTTTACGTGGTGGGAACACCGATAGGCAACCTCGGCGATTTTTCTCCGAGAGCGGTCGAGACGCTTGCGTCCGTCGACTTTATCGCGGCGGAGGATACGCGTGTCACAATAAAGCTTCTCAATCACTTTGAGATAAAAAACAGGCTCATAAGCTATCACGAACACAACCGCGCCGAAAAGGGAGACGCGATAATCGACATGATTCTGTCCGGCAAATCATGTGCGCTCGTGTCTGACGCGGGCATGCCCGTGATATCCGACCCCGGTCAGGAGCTTGTAAGGCTGTGCCGCGAAAACGGGATTGAGGTGGAATCCGTTCCGGGACCGAGCGCAGTCATAACCGCGCTTGCGGTGTCGGGTCTTAATGTCGCGCGGTTTACGTTCGAAGGATTTTTGACGGGCAACAAGCCGAAACGGCGCGAACACCTCGAGGAGATAAAGTCCGAAAAAAAGACCATGGTTTTTTACGAAGCACCGCATAAGCTTGCCGACACGCTGCACGACCTGCATACCGCGCTCGGGAACAGACGGATAGCCATAATAAAGGAACTGACAAAAATACACGAAAGTGCGGAATATACCACACTCGCCGAAGTCGACGGAAAGTACGACGGCATTAAGCTCAAAGGCGAATATGTGCTTATAATAGAGGCGAAAAGTGAAGAAGAAATTCGCGAAGAAGCAGCCGAAAGCGCGCCCGACCCCATAGAACTCGCACGAGGTTTTCTTGCGGACGGTGTCGGAATGAACGAAGCCGCAAAACGCGCCGCAAAGGAGACGGGCGCGAAAAAAGGCGACATTTACCGTGCGCTTGTCGGCGGAGAAAGGGAAGGGGAGAAGGACGGATGAGCGAAAGAAAAAGAATTGTGCGCAAAATCAAAATAACCGTAACGCCGTCAAAGGGAGTTCCTACGGAAAAAGAAGCCGCGCTCCCTTTTTCGACCGCCTCCGACGGCATAAAAAAAGTGTCGGCGTTCTCGAAAATCACGCTTGAGGACACCGAACCCGGCACACGCACATTTATCGAATTTACTTCCCGCACGGACGGCATAAAGGTATCGGTCGACGGCACGGCGATCGCCGAGCTCACGTGCGCCTATGCGCCTGCACGGGCGGAGGTGACGGATTTTGCCGACGGAAAAGAGCATGAACTGCTGATTGAAGCCGAACCGCAGAAAAACGGCGAAAACGAGCTTTATATAAGCGAGATAACGTCATTCACGGTCGGCGATTCGTTTTTTGACATTACCGACAGGGGCGACTGCGGCATTTCGGTCGCATGTGCGATATCGGACAGTGCGGCGGACATAATAGTAACGGCGCACATTGCAAATCCCAACAACTATGACGTGCTGCGCTGCACGCTTTTTGCGCCCGACGGCACCGAAACAGTTAAGACAAGCAAACCCACGTCTCCCGTGTGCGTTTTTTCGCCCGAAAAAGTTTTTTTGTGGAACGGTCAGCACGAATCGCCGCTGTACACGGTAAAGGCGGAGCTGCTGCGCGACACGCGTCTGCTCGACAGTGCGCTTCTTCGTTTCGGTGTGAGGAGAACTGACTTCGGCGACGGATTTTTGATATTAAACGGCGTAAAGCTGCCGATAAACGGAGTCACACTGCGCGACTTTTCGTCATTCGACGATGACAGGGAGCTTTTTGAATCGCTTGACGCGAACTGCATAAAGGTACCGGTGTTTCGCGGTATAGATTCATTTCTGACGCACTGCGACGAAAGCGGTGTTTCGGTCTGGGTCGACATGACCGAGGCAAACGCCGTTGATTCGAGCCGCACGCACGCGGTGCTTGAGATGCTCGCACACCATCCGAGCTTTATGTTCGCGTATATTTCGTCGACCGACGAAGAAACGCTGCGGGTGTTCTGCGACACTGTAAAATCGACTGCGGGCGGAGTGTTTACGGCAGGCAGAGCCTCTTTCCCGAACGAAGAAGCCGTTACGGATGCCATGCCGGATGTGCTTGCCGTTACGGTGACTGCGGACACTTCGCCGGAAGGGTTTTTTGAAGCGGGCGAACGCTTTTCGAATTTTATGAGCGGGAGCGGGATGCGCCGTATCGCCGTTTTTGCCGAGCCGCCCGAGGGGTTTTATGACAGGCACACCGCGAACGC
>CAVFAD010000004.1:43458-69938 GCA_963620305.1 Bacteroidaceae bacterium
GCCGACTGCTCACAGGAATACTTCTCCTCGTGGCACGAAAAATTCTGGCAGGGTTTCTGCGCAAAAAAAGGCGTGTTCGGCTGCTTTGCGGGATTTCTTACGGACAAGGATGCACCCGCAGGCAGAACGGGTCTCGCTTCAAGCGACCGCTTTGACAAAAAGGACGCGTTCTGGTTCTATAAGGCGCAGTTCTCTGCGGAAAAATTCGTAAAGCTGTGCTCTGCGGGCATCACGTCGACCGACAGAAAATATATCGACATCAGATGCTACACCAACACCCGCGACGTGTCTTTGTACGTCAACGGCAAGGTGCGTCCGCTGCGGTGCGAAGAAATATCGAACTGCGTTTACGTTTTCAGGCGCGTCAGACTCAAACGCAAAAACAACATAATAGTGCTTTTGTCAGGCAGCTGCGTCGATTCGGCTGTCATATACCGCTCAAAATCAAAGCTGAAGAAGATATAATATTTTTTTGATTTGCAAAATCCGTGCGGCTGTGTTATACTTGCTTTAATTTTTGCCGATTATCTTTAAACACGGGTTCACCGTCCGTTAAGACGAAAGGGGGAGTACAATGACGCGGAACAACGGTATATTTTCATCGTTTCTTGACAGTGCTCAGGCGCTCGGTTCGATATGTCTGCTTGTGATAAAGCGGCTGCTCGGGGTTCTGTACACCGTTACGCTGCGTCCGATAGGGTTCCTCTTTTCGTGTATTTTTTCGCTTCTGCTGCGCTTCGGAAAATATGTCTCCGCGCTTGCCGCGCGGCAGCTCAACGGCGAAAAATATTTCACGGGACGGCTGTACGGCGCACTCAAAAATCTTACCGTGACGCTTTTCCGTTCGCCGCGTGAATTTCCCGCGCTTTTTCGCGGATACGTCAAAAAGGGCGCAAAGCAGTACAGAGTGTTTTTCCGTTTTGCTTTGTCGCTGCTGATACCTCTGTCCTCGCTTGCGGCGATGCTCGTTGTGATAAGCGTTTTTGCGAATGCAAACGTTGCCCTGCAGATAAATGCGGGCGACACCGTGCTCGGCTATGTTTCGGGCGAAGAAGAATATCTCGAAGCGCGCGACAAGGCGAAAAAGCGGCTCGGTCTGGGTGAGGACAAATCCGAAAATACTGTAGACATGCTGCCCGATATCACCTATTCTCTTTCTCTTATCAAAATTAACGAATATACCGGCTCCGACGTGCTGTGCGACCGGCTTATAGAGAGTTCGGACGCTAATATCGTCAATGCGTGCGGAATATATATCAACGACGAATTTTTGTGCTCGGTCAAGAACGAAGCCGACGCAAAGCGTGTATTTAATGCCGTTCTTGAAAAATATGCCGACACCGACAGCAATGCTATAGTATCGTTTGTTCAAAATATCGACTATGTCGAGGGACTTTACCCCGACAACAGCGAAGTTATGTGGGATTCGGTAAAGCTTGCGAACACGGTGAACTCCACCCGCGAGGCAAACGTCTACCACACGGTCGAAGAGGGCGACAGCATTTCTTACATCGCGGACAAATACGGCATGTCGATAGACGAGCTGACTCAGCTTAATCCCGAGCACATGTATTCGTATTCGCTTTCGGTCGGCGAAAAGCTGCTGATAAGCGACGCAAAGAGCTTTTTGACCGTAAAGGTGACAAAGACCGAGGTAACCACCGAAACCGTTCCGTACAAGACGGTGGAGCTGCAGTCCGATGCTCTGTATCAAGGCTCCTCGCGTACTGTGCTTAACGGCTCGAACGGCACCGATCAGGTGACGAGCCTTGTGACCTACATCGACGGCAAAAAGGTGTCGAGCGAAGAAGTCTCGCGCATCACGGTCAAAGAACCCGTTGACAAGCGCGTTCAGGTCGGAACACGCGCACCGGACGAAAGCTACAGCGTAACGCCGTCGCAGGGCGGAATGTTCATCTGGCCTGCAGTAAACGCGACAAACATCAACTCGCCGTACGGCTACCGCTGGGGCAGGCTCCACGCGGGCATCGACATCGGCTCGGCGACGGGCACCAGTCTCGGCAAGCTTGTTGTCGCGGCTGCCGAGGGCACGGTAGTTATTGCGGGTACGCACTCAAGCTACGGATACTATGTAAAAATCGACCACGGCAACGGTCTGCAGACGCTATATGCGCACTGCCTTGCAGGCTCTCTCATGGTGAGCGCAGGCGAAAAGGTGTACGCGGGTCAGCCGATAGCGCGTGTGGGCATGACGGGCAACGCAACGGGACCGCATCTTCACTTCGAGGTGCAGCTCAACGGCAACAGAATAGACCCGTCGCCGTACCTCGGACTAAAATAAATCGGAAGGCGGAAACGCAAATGAATGAAGAAAAATCCGCATTCACGGCGGAAAGCACCGATAAGAACATTTCGGAAAACGGACAGACCGCGCAAAAGAGCGGCAGAAAAAAAAGCAGTCTCGCGGCAGGACTTATCGTAATTGTTTTCGCTGCCGTCGGACTTGTGTGCAGCATAAGCTTCGCCGTAAACAAGATAGCCGATTTCGCCGAGCAGAAGCAGCAGGTGAAATTCAACGAGTACGCCTCTCTCCTCATTTCGGCTGCGGCTATAGACATCGAGCCGTTTGATGACATCACGGGCGCGGACATGAAAGAGCTTATCGAAATGTCGGTTTGGAGCGTCATAAGCAGCGCGGAAGACCCAAATTCGTTTGAATTTGAATCAGGCTCGCTGATAGTCCCCGCCGAAACGGTCGAAGCCGCGTTTACGCACTTTTTCGGTACGCAGCGCACGGCAGAACACATGACGGTGCAGGGCTACGGCTACGAATTTACTTATAATACCACCGAAAACGCATACTATATCCCCATTACGAGCCTTACACCCATATATACTCCCAAGGTCACCGAAATCGAAAAAAAGGGCAATGCCGTCACGGTTACGGTCGGCATGATAAATTCGGACAGGTGGCTTCAGGACGGTGAAACGGGCGACCTTTCATCTCCCGACCCCGATAAATTCGTCAAAGTGACATTCAGAGAAGAAAACGGCAGCCGCTACATCAGCGCGGTGCGTACGCTCTCATCGCCCGAAACCGCAACGGTCAATACAACCGACGCGACCGACGCGGACATGACTGCGGACACGTCAGACGGCACAACAGCCGACACGTCAGAGGGCAGCGAAACTGCATCCGCGCAGCAGTAAAAATCACACCTTACCGTGCGGCGGCGCGAAGAAAAAAGCTCCCGCCGAATACGGGAGCATAAATGTAAAAAAAACGACTCCCGCGAGCCGTTTTTTTATTGCACTTTTACTGTACTTTTACCATTTGTTTTCCACATATTCGCAGAAAGCGTACATGTCCTTTATTTCGAGCTTTGTGCCGTCGTCGAGTACGGCGGTGCCGTTCCACGTTCCGTGTACCTGATGAGAGTGCATGCGGAGCAGTCCGAGCGCGTTTGTGTCACAGTGGTGGTCATAAAAAGGCGTCATTGTGAAATCGAATCTGCCGTCCTCGGAGCGGAAATGCCACGGCTCGGTGTATTTGTCGGGTTTCGGGAAAATGTCGACATCCACCGCGCCGAACTTGTGAAGCCTGCCGTCGTAGAATATTGCCGTTTCGGTTGCCGCGCTTTCGTCGCCTATGCCCCATGTTATCTCAAAGCCGAACGTGTGACGCGTGCCGTTTTCGTCCGTTATGTATGTCGAGCCGTTGCCCCAGTACCACACAAGGCGGTAAGGGGTGTTCACCCTGCCCCAGTCGAGCGTACAGAAGGTGTCCTCTTTTGAAAAAGTAACGGTCTTGTCTTTTTTCGTAAAATATCCTTCACACGGCATGCAGTTCTGCTTTGTTGTCATAAAAAAGCACTTAGGGTGATCCTTAAACGGCAGAACCGTTGTGATATTTTCGAGTCCGTCGGGAATGTCCATTGTAAAACGGCACGCCGTGTCGGCGGACTTAAAGAACAGCGTACGGCTGTTTTTCTCCGTGATAAATTCAAAATATGCCTTGCCGATGCCCGATACCGTATAACGCACACGGTTCGGCACGTCGCCTTTCGGCGGCAGGACGTATTTGTTTTTACCGCCCAAAAACAGTGCCGTCGACTCCGCGATTTTGCCTGCGGCAAGTTTTTTTGCGTGATTCGGATTGCGCAAATCTATGAGCACCGCCGAAACATATCCGCCTATCGAAATGTTGGCAAAGCTCAGCTGTACCGTATATCTGCCGTCCGAAATCTGGTAAAAATCCCACTCCTTGCTGCGCATCTGCGGTTGTACGGCGGTACGGTCATAGTCGAATACGTTGTGACGCGCATACCCCGCCGCAAGAAGCGTGCCGTCGCCTGCAAGAAGCCGCGTCGGCTCGGTATACTCCCGCTGTTCGCTTTTTATTTCGCCGTTTATCCAGCTTTTATACGTTCTTTTTAACTGTGCCACAGAAAAAACCTCCCCGACAGCAATATGTGCTTTGATTCAATTTTAACACAACCGTGTTGTTTTTACAATATATTACATAAAAAATATGCCGTTTTCGTCACATTGCACAAGAGGATAATCCTGCGGGCGGCGGAGGTGATGTCCGTCGGCTTAAGGCGAAAGTGCCGAAAGGGGCGGCGTGCGGCACGGGTTTCAGTTCCCGTCGGCTTAAGTTGTTAGTTCCCGTCGGCTTAAGTTTTGTTTGCAATGGTGCGTGGAGTGTGGTAAAATGCAAGCAAGGAAAAAGGGGTGAGAAAATGGCAGGCGGTCTTCGCAGCGAAATAACGCTGCTTAAAGGTGTGGGCAAGGTTCGCGCAGCTCAGTTTGACAGGCTCGGCGTGCATACGGTTGCGGATTTATTGTATTTTTATCCGCGTGCTTACCGAAACTACGCCGATATTTATACGCTTGCCGATGCGCCCGACGGAAAAGTGTGCGTAAAGGCGCGTCTGCTGTATGACGCGAAAATTATCGAAACGCACGGCTCTGCGACCGTTGTACGCGCAGCCGCCACGGACGGAACGGACACGGTGTCTCTTATTTGGTTTAATAACAAATTTGTTGCATCCGAAATGAAGCGCGGACGCGAAATGCTGTTTTACGGCGAAATAAAAGCACGTCCGAACGGCGGCTTCGAAATGACCTCACCTGACTTTTGTACGACCGAAAAGGGCGGATATTATCATCCCGTCTACCGCTGTACCGAGGGACTGACTTCAAAAACGGTCGCAGCGTGTACGGAGCAGGCTATCGACGGGTATGCCGATTTGCTGCCCGAAACGTTCCCGCCCTCGCTTATAAGCAAGTACAGGCTCCCCGACATAAAAACCGCCGTGAGGTATATACATTTTCCGAAAAACGCGGATGAGCTGAAAAACGCGCGGCGGCGGCTGATTTTTGAAGAGCTTCTCGTTCTGTCGCTCGGACTGAAGCTTACAAAGCTGAACGGCAGGACGCTGACACCGTTTAAGACAGACCGCGATTTTTCCGACGAATTTTTTTCGCGGCTGCCGTTTTCGCCCACGTCCGCACAGAAACGCGCAGTCAAAGAATGCGTGACGGATATGCGGAGCGGCAGCGCGATGCGGCGGCTCGTTCAGGGGGACGTCGGCAGCGGAAAAACGGCGGTCGCGGCGGCTGTTATTTACAGCGCGGTAAAAAACGGCATGCAGGCGGCTCTCATGGCTCCGACCGAGGTGCTCGCGCGTCAGCATAAAAAAACGTTCGACGCGTTTTTTGACGGCACGGGAATAACGACCGAAATTCTGACAGGTTCGACATCGGCAAAAGAAAAGAACAGGATAAAACAGGGACTCGCGGACGGCAGCACCGATGTCGTCATAGGCACGCATGCCGTAATTACGGACGGTGTGATTTTTAAGTCGCTCGGACTTGCCGTAACGGACGAACAGCACCGCTTCGGAGTGCGTCAGCGCACTTCACTCGGCGAAAAGGGCGCGAATCCCCATGTGCTCGTAATGAGTGCGACACCCATTCCGCGCACGCTTTCTCTCGTCGTGTACGGCGATCTCGACATAAGCGTACTCGACGAAAAACCCGCGGGGCGCAGGGAGGTAAAGACGGTGCGCATAACCTCTGACAAGCGAAAGAGAATGTTCGGGTTCATAAAAAAAGAGCTTGACGCGGGGCATCAGTGCTTTATCGTCTGCCCGCTCGCGGAGGAAAAAACGGAAGAAAACGGCACGCTTCCCGACGGAGCGGAACGGAAAACGGCGCCGCTTGTGTCTGCGGAAAAATATTACCGCGAAATTTCGAACGGTGAATTTAAGAATTACAAAACCGCGCTTCTGCACGGCAAAATGACACCTAAGAAAAAAGATGAAATAATGGCTCGGTTCGCGTCGGGCGATATCGCGCTGCTTGTCTGCACGGTGGTTATCGAAGTGGGAATAGACGTGCCGAATGCCACGGTAACGGCAGTGGAAAACGCCGAACGCTTCGGACTTTCGCAGCTGCATCAGCTTCGCGGACGGTGCGGCAGGGGCAGCGAAAACAGCTGCTGCATACTCGTAAGCGACTCTGCGGGCGAAATTGCCGAAAAACGGTTCGATATAATGAAAAAGACAAACGACGGCTTTCTGATAGCGGAAGAAGACCTGAAGCTGCGCGGCCCCGGCGACTTTTTCGGCGAGCGTCAAAGCGGAATCCCCGAAATGAAAATAGCGGATCTGATGACCGATTCGCGAATACTCTGCGCCGCAAAAAAAGAGGCGGACGAAATTTCGGCAGCCGACCCCGCTCTGTCGTCGCCCGAGCACGCGCTGATAAAACGCGAGGTGCAAAAGCTTTTCGCAAATATCGGCATCTGAACCCGCGTCGGCTTCGGCTGCTATTTTTGTCGGTGCCGTACCGAAAAACAAAGCAAAACCATAAAAACGGAGAAAGTATTATGTGTGAAAACGAAATTAAAAACGCAAAATGGATAAAAGCTCCCCGATACAGAAAAGACGCGGCAATTGTTTTTTCAAAAAGCTTTGCCGTAAATACGGAAAGGCTCAAAAAAGCGACGGTTACCGTGACTTCGCGCGGAGTGTTCGTCGGCACCGTCAACGGCAAACGCATCGGCGACGATATTCTCACTCCCGGTTGGACGGATTATTACAGCCGCCTGCAATTTTTTACATATGACATTACTGACGACATAAAATCGCTTAACCGCATCTCGTTTTCGGTCGGCAAGGGGTGGTTTTTTCACAACTGGTACGACATCGGCTCGGACTGCATAAAACCCGACGAACCCGCGCTGACGGCGGTAATATCAACCGTTTATACCGACGGCACCGCCGAAAATATTTACACCGACGGCACATGGTCGGTAAGGGAAACGAACGTAAGATACAACAACATCTATAACGGCGAAACGGTCGATTTTACCTATGCTCCGAAACGCGCCGTCAGGGCAAAGGAATTTTTATATCCGACGGATATTCTTATTCCCGCCGAGGGCGTTCGCGTAAAGGAAAGGGAACGCTTCGTCGGTCGGAGTCTTACCGTCACTCCGAAAGGAGAAACCGTAATCGACTTCGGTCAGGAAATAACGGGGTACGTTACGTTTAAGGTGCGGGGAAAGGTCGGCGATATAATAAAAATCCGTCATTTTGAAATGCTCGACAGGGACGGCTGCGTCTACACCGAGAACTACCGCTCCGCAAAGGCGACGCTCACCGTCGTTTGCGACGGCAATGAACACACGGTAAAACCCGAATTTACGTTCTACGGCTTCCGTTACATAGCCGTTGAGGGCATAAGTGAGCCGACGGCAGACGATTTCACCGCGATTGCCGTTTATTCGGACATAAAAAAAACGGGCATGATAACGACTTCGTTCGAGCTGCTCAATAAGCTCTTTTCCAACATTCTGTGGGGTCAGCGCGGTAATTTTCTCGATATTCCCACCGACTGCCCGCAGCGTGACGAGCGTTTCGGCTGGACGGGTGACGCGCAGGTATTTTGCAAAACGGCAGGCTATAACTTCGACGTGTACGAATTTTTCCGCAAGTGGTGCGGCGATCTGCGTTCGGCGCAGCAATCCGACGGCAGCATTCCGAGCTTTGTCCCGTGCCGATACGACGAGGGCAGCGGTTCTGCCGCATGGGCGGACGCGTGCGTAATAATTCCGTGGCAAATGTATCTCACTTACGGCAAAAAGCAGATTCTTAAGGAAAATATCGGCATGATGCGCAAATGGGTTGACTGCATGGAGAAAAAAGCGCAGAAGAAAGACGTCGGAGCCGATTTCAAAAAGAGCCGTAATATTTATCTTCACAACAACAGCTGGCATTTCGGCGACTGGCTGAGCCTTGACCTCGGAGATCAGGAGGCGACGGCGGGCGCGACCGACAAAGACCTTATCGCAACCGCGTTTTTCGCGTACTCGACGCTGCTTTATACAAAAGCGTGCCGTGTGCTCGGTAAGGACTGCGCACATTACGAAACGCTTTACGGGAACATCAAAAAAGCGTTTGCGGAGGAGTACATAAACGGGGACGGCACGATGAAAAGCGACACCCAGACTGCTTATGTGCTTGCGCTGTATTTTGACCTCACACCGAACAGAAAAAAGGCAGCCGAGCGGCTTACTTCTCTTTTGCGTGAAAAGGGGCATCTGACGACGGGTTTTGTCGGCACGCCGTATCTGATGCACGTTTTAACGGACATAGGCGAAAACGAACTTGCGTTTGATTTGCTGCTGCGAAAGGAATACCCGTCATGGGGTTACACGGTTGTATCGGGCGGCACGACGATGTGGGAGCGTTGGAACGGCAGGTGGCCCGACGGTCACTTTGCCACACCCGAAATGAATTCGTTCAATCACTACGCTTACGGCGCGGTGGGCGACTGGATGTACGAAAAGCTTGCGGGGATAACGCAGGACGAAGGCTCGGCGGGATTTGAACGCATCGTGTTTGCGCCCGTGACGGATAAACGCGTACCGTACGTAAAAGCGTCGTTTGAGTCCGTGAGGGGAATTGCCGCAAGCGAAATAACCCAAACCGCCGAAGGCACCGAGTATCTGTTCACCGTGCCGAAAAAAACGGCGGCAAAAGCCGTCATTGACGGAAAAGATTACGAACTGCATGCAGGAATCAACAAAATATTGCTGTGATTTTTGTATGATTCTATAAAAAATCATTAAAAAAGCCAAAATAAAAAATTAACTCTTTTATTTGCCGTTCGCTTGGTGTATAATAATCAGGCTGGGTCGGCTCGGTGTTTTTTCGCAATTTTGTGCATTTTTCACCGTTTTATGTCCGTTCCCCTCAAAACAGATTCTTATTTCTGCGCTGCGGTTTTTCGGCAGCGGGTAAATCCGACGTCTGTCGGGATATACAGTGATATATAAAATGAAAGAAAGGTAAGTGCCCTCTTGGAAAAATTCGTTATTCGCGGCGGAAAGCCCCTCCACGGCGAGATCGAAATAAGCGGCGCTAAAAATGCGGCAGTAGCCATTCTGCCTGCGACACTCCTCGCAAAGGATATTTTTACCATAGAAAACGTTCCCGATATCAGGGACATAAATTCTATGCTTCAGATATTGGAGGAAATGGGCGCCGTTGTTCGCTATACGGGTAAGAGCACCGTTCAGATAGACACACGCGGGATAACCTCACGTAAGGTTCCCGACGAACTTACACGCAATCTCAGAGCGTCTTACTATCTTATAGGCGCACTTTTGGGTATGTACAATTACGCGGCTGTTGCCATGCCGGGCGGCTGCAATTTCGGCGGAGTGCGCCCGATTGACCTGCACATCAAGGGCTTTTCCGCGCTCGGTGCGGTGATTTCGACCGACGGCGGCATGATAGAAGCACGCGCGGATAAGCTTATCGGCGCAAGCATCTACTTCGACAAGGTATCGGTCGGTGCAACGATAAACGTAATGCTTGCGGCTGTAAAGGCGCGCGGCATCACTATCATAGAAAACGCGGCAAGAGAGCCGCATATCGTTGACCTTGCGAACTTTTTGAGCCTTATGGGCGCAAATATAAAGGGCGCGGGCACGGACGTGATAAAAATCGAGGGTGTCAGCTCGCTTCACGGCTGCGATTATTCGATAATTCCCGACCAGATTGAAGCGGGAACATACATGGTTGCGGCGGCTGCCACGCGCGGAGACCTTCTTATAAAGAACGTCATTCCGAAGCACCTTGACCCCATTTCGGCAAAGCTACGCGAGTGCGGCGCAGTCATTGAGGAATTTGACGATTCCATACGCGTTTCGGCGAACGGCAGACTGCATTCCTGTAATATAAAAACACTGCCGCATCCCGGCTTTCCCACCGATATGCAGCCGCAGTTTACCGTGCTTTTGTCGCTGTGCGAGGGCATCAGCATCGTGTCGGACAGCGTGTGGGACAACCGTTTTAAGTACGTAGACCAGCTCACCCGCATGGGTGCGCAGATACAGATAGAGGGCAAAGCGGCAATCGTTCAGGGCAGCGCGGAGCTTAAGGGCGCACCTGTCAAGGCGGATGATTTGAGAGCGGGTGCGGCGATGATAATTGCGGGACTGTGCGCTAAGGGCACGACCGAGATAGAAGATATCATTCATATCGACCGAGGATACGAGGACGTTGTGCGAAAGCTCACCGCCGTCGGTGCGCAGATAGCGCGGGTCGATGTTCCTCAGGCACCCGTAAAAATCGCAAAACGCGCATAAAAACAGAAGAAGCTGAGCGGACGGTCAATCCCGTCCGTTTTTTTTGCGGAAATTTTTGCTCCGTGTACGGGTTTCGTCCGTCCGCCGACAAATAAACATCCGAAGACATTTCCACGCCCGCCGAATAAAAGCTTTCCGCGTCCGCCGCACCCGCCGTCGCCGCATAACGGAACCGAAAACGTGCCGCCCGTCATCATCTCTTTTCGGCAATTTTCGCCGCTTCACACCGAAAAAACCGTCATCAGCGTGACAAGCAGAATCACCCCCGGAACACCGCCGACGGCGCACAGCGTTATGCCGAACGGCGTGACGGGCAGGCTGATATTCAGTATGCGGCAGACAAGATACGCGGCGATAAGCGCGAAAAAACCGTACAGCGCGGAAAGTATGCCGAAGCCGATACTGCCGGTTTTCAGCAAATGTATGATAATTATCACTCCGCCGACGGCGAACAAACCCGTGAAAAATGTCATTTGTTCATCTCCTGTTCTTTTTTTGCGGGGCAATGCGAATAAGCTGCCGAAAAGGGAGGATGACGGGCGGCACGTCTTTAACCCCGTCTTATGGCTATGAACCGAATGCATTAAATATTCATTTTTTTACAGACGTTTTCCGTTTTATTTTGCGAAGCGGAAGCTATAATATATTACGGGAGGTGTCGTGATGAAAAGCTACACGAAAGCATACGAGCAGTATTGCTGTGTGCTTAAGCGGAATATTGTGCTTGAAGAAACGGTTTTCTGCAACGGAACCCGCACGCTGCAGTGTACCCGCTTCGGCGAATGCAGTCAGGGCGGCGGCTGCACAAACGCACTTATCGAGCCGCGGCTGAACACAGCCGTTTCGCGGACGGACACAGACGCGTCCGCAGGCGAAATGCTTCGCGGTTATTGACTGAGCGTGTGGAATTCGCTATAATATGTCGGTAATAAAAATACGGAGAGCGATATTATGGATATAACACTGTTAAGGCCGACAATCAAAGAAACGCT
Organism: Bacteroidaceae bacterium; assembly: GCA_963620305.1. Taxonomy (GTDB): domain Bacteria; phylum Bacillota; class Clostridia; order Oscillospirales; family Acutalibacteraceae; genus RUG806. The sequence goes on from CAVFAD010000004.1 coordinate 55,078, forward strand.
GTGGGGCGGACGCAGGCTCATTGACGACTTCGGCATGCAGACGGACGGTGCCAACGCTGCCGAAGCGTGGCTGCTTTCGTGTCACAGGGACGGTCCGTCTTATGCCGTCGGCGGCGAGTACGACGGAATGACGCTTGATGAGATAATCAAAAAAGAGGGCAGTGCGGTGCTCGGCACCCACTGCAGCGGCATAAACGGCTTTCCCGTCCTGATAAAGATTATAGACGCACGCGACAGGCTGAGCGTTCAGGTTCACCCGGGAGACGAATACGCACGGCGCGTCGAAAACGAAAACGGCAAGACCGAAGCATGGTTCGTGCTCAGCGCGGACGACGGCGCGGAGCTTATTTACGGGGTCAACAGGGATATGACGCGCGAGAGCTTTGCCGCAAGCATCGAAGACGGCACTCTGCTCGAAAACGTGAACAGGGTAAAGGTAAAACCCGGCGACACGGTGTTTATTCCGTCGGGCATGCTCCATGCCATCGGCGCGGGAATACTTCTTGCCGAGGTGCAGCAAAGCTCCAACACGACATACCGCGTTTTTGACTACGACCGACGCGACAAGAACGGAAACAGGCGCGAGCTGCACGTAAAAAAGGCTGTGGATGTCGTTACGCTTACAAAGACGGATGCCGATTTTTCGCCCGAGGGCGAGGAACTGCACCTTTGCGGAGCGGCGAAGCGGCTGCTGACGCACTGCGAATATTTTTCGATGACGGAACTTAAAGTTGACGGAAATTTTGAGGATATTGCGGACGGGTCGTCTTTTGTGTCGCTCGTTGTGCTTGACGGCAGCGGCGAAATAGCCGCAAACGGAAAGACGTATGCCGTCAAAAAAGGCTCAAGCGTCTTTGTTCCCGCGTCTTTCGGCAAATATGCTCTCAGCGGAAAATTTACCGCGCTTGAAACAAGAGTATGAGCTGCGTTTTCGGCAGCCGAAACAAAAAATTTTGATGTGAATTTGCGGAGAGGGTAAAAATGGCACTGTTAAGCGTGCAGAACGTTACGGTTTCGTTCGGCGAACGGGACGTATTGCGCGGCATCGGCTTTGATATTTCAAAAGGCGACCGTGTGGGTCTTATCGGCTCCAACGGCTGCGGCAAAACCACGCTCTTTAACGCGATAACGGGCAGGGCAGACGTGACCGAGGGCGCGGTCGTCCGCGCTGCCGATACTGTTATAGGGTGTGTGGAGCAGCATGCCTGCGCCGACAGCTCGCGTACGGTGTACGGGGAGATACTCACCGTGTTCGATTTTCTTGCGCAGACCGAAAAAGAGCTTGAAGAAATACACCGCAAGGTCGAACTGACCGACGGCAGCGTACCCGAATACATAGAAAAACAGAGCGAGCTTACCGAATTTTATCAGGCGAACGGCGGACTTACGTACAGGGCGCGTGCGCATTCCTGTCTTAAGGGACTGGGTTTTTCTCCCGAAGAAGAAAATCTGCCCGTTTCGGCTCTTTCGGGCGGTCAGCGCACAAAGCTGAGCCTCGGCAAACTGCTTTTGAGCGAACCCGACATCATGCTGCTTGACGAGCCTACGAACCACCTCGATACCGTAAGTGTGGAATGGCTCGAGGACTTTCTGACGAAGATTAACGGCAGTCTGATTGTTATTTCGCACGACAGATATTTTCTCGACAGGGTCACCTCCCGCACGATGGAAATAACCGCAGGCAGGCTGTACGTCGGCAAGGGTTCGTACACGGAGTACATGAAGCAGAAGGCGTTGCGGCTCGAAAGCGACAGACGCGAATACGAAAAGGGCATGCTCGAAATAAAGCGTATCGAAAAGATAATAGAGCAGCAAAAAACCTTCGGCATGGAGCGCAATTACATAACGATCGCGTCAAAAGAAAAGCAGATAGAGCGCATCCGTGCGTCTTTGCCCGAACTGCCGCCGAAAGAGCGGTCGTACAAACTTCGTTTTACCGATGTTTCGCGGAGCGGCGACGATGTTCTTTTTGCGGAAAATCTGAAAAAATCGTACGGCGGCAACACGCTTTTCGAAAATGTGAATTTCCGCTTGACCCGGGGGGAGCGCGTCTTTCTGATAGGTCCCAACGGCTGCGGCAAGTCAACGCTGCTGTCGGTTTTAATGCGCAAAATTACTCCCAATGAGGGTCTGTGCCGCTTCGGCGCGGGTGTAAAGCTCGGCTTTTTCGAGCAGACACAGCGTGAGCTTATGTCCGACAAAACGGTGCTTTATGAAATATACGACCGATTTCCGACTCTGTCCGTGCCCGAAATCCGCGGATATCTCGGCGCGTTCATGTTCCGAAACGACGAGACGGAGAAGCGCATGCGCGAGCTGTCGGGCGGCGAGCGCGCGAGGGTCGCACTGCTTATTCTTATTTTGAAAAAGCCGAATTTTCTCATTCTCGACGAACCTACGAACCACCTTGACGCTTCGTCGCGTGAGGTGCTGGAGGAGGCTTTGAGCGAATTTGAGGGCACGCTTTTGTGCGTGTCGCACGATAGGTATTTTGTCAACCGTCTTGCAACGCGTATTTTAAGCTTTGACGGTACGTCGGTGAACACACTCGACGGCAACTACGACGATTACGTGAACGCGGTAAAATTACGTTCGCAGACCGCCTGTCAGGCTCGGACGGAGAAAAAACCGAACGAATACACCCTGCGAAAGGAACGCGAACGCGAGGAACGCAAAAGAGTGTCGAAAGTAAAAAAGACCGAGGAAATGCTCGATGAGGTGAACGGGCGCATCTCGGAGCTTTCCGCGCTTTTGCAGACGCGGGAGGTCTCCTGCGACTATGAGAAGATAACCGAGCTTACGGAGGAACTGGACAGGCTGAACACCCGAAGGGACGAGCTTGAAAACGAATGGCTTGAGCTTAACGGTTAATCAAAGCCATGCCGCCCGTCAGTGTCATTTTTCGGCACTTCTTCGCTTTTTTTCGCAGAGCGTTAGGACGCAGACGGCAAAAATCAGCCTCTTAAAACCGAAGAATCGGTAAAAAACAAAAGACTATATTTCGCTTTTTTGCATTAAAAACAAATGCTTTGCGAGGTATAGTCTTTTTTGATACGGAAAAATTTCCGCCTTATTTACATGTGCTGCGGCGGCAGAAGAACGGGCTGTATTTGTTTGCCCCGAAAGGCGTTTTCGAGAGCATCGGCTGTCTGCGAAAAATCCGCGACGGCGGAGGTCGGCTTGCCGTCGGGGTCATCCTGACGGTACGGGACGAAATAAATGTTTTTGTAATTCGCCAGTGCGCCGATGTTCTTCGCGGCACCCGCAAGCGCGTCGTTCGTCGACACCGCAATGAGCAGCGGACGTGCGTTGCGCAGATGTGATTTCGCGGCGAGCGTTACGGGCGTGTCGGCGATGCCTGATGCGAGTTTTGCAAGCGTGTTGCCCGTGCACGGTTCGATTATGAGCGCATCGAGCAGCTTTTTCGGTCCTATCGGTTCTGCGTCGGTGAGCGTCGCGATTACTTTTTCGGCGCAGATTTTTTCCGCAAGAGCGACAAAATCGTCCGCTTTCCCGAAACGGGTATCTGAAGAATATGCGTTAAAGCTCATTATCGGATGCACCTTATAACCCATCCTGACAAGCTCTTCCATAACGGAAAAAACTTTTTTGAATGTGCAGAACGAGCCGCAAAGGGCAAAGCCTATGTGTTTTTCGGTCATACGGCACCTCCCGCAAGCTTTGATACCACCGCGTCTGCTGTTATCCTTCCCGCCGAAACGGGCGACATTTTTCCGGGCAGCGAAAATGCCTTTATGACGGTGAAGCCTTTTTTTTCGGCTGCGTCAAAATCCAGTCCGTACGGCGCGGAGGCGGTTTCGATTATAACCGTGTCGGCTGAAAGTGCAGCAAGCTCCTCACTCCCCAAAATGCGTGACGGGACGGTGTTTATCAGACAGTCGAAGCTTCTGTTTTCGCAGCCGAAATACTGCAGCTCCTCCGTTTTTATTCCGGCACATTCCGCTTTTGTAAGCTGCTCCGCCGAACGCGCGAAAACGGTGACGTCCGCGCCGAGCGATTTTAATATCTTTGCGGTAAAATATCCCACTCTGCCGTAGCCTGTAACGGCAATTTTCATGCCGAATACGGCTTTCGGAATTTTATCCGCGATTATCCCCAACACTCCCTCTGCGGTAAGCAGAGCGTTTTTTATTATAAAAGACTGAAATTTACAGTAATCGTGATAAACGCACCCTGTGTCGGCAAGCGTTCTCTCGAACTGCCGCGAACCCATTCCGTAAAAAACCGTTTTTTCGGGTGTTATCAGCTGCGTTATATCGCTCAGCGGTATTTCTCTGCCGCAAAACGGAGCGTTGAGGAGCCTTGTGTTCCTGCCGACGGGCAGCGGCAGAACAATTATATTTGCCGACATCGCTTTTTCAAGCTCGTTCGTTTTTCCGAGAGCGGCACTGTCGGGACTTAATTCAAAGCCGAAAAGGTGCGTTTTGTACCCTGCCGCGCGCAGTTTTTCGGCGCAGTATATCTGTCGGGTGTCTCCGCCGATAACCGCAGCCGTGTCAAAATCGGTCAATATTATCTCCTCCTCACTTCCATGGTATGTAAAAGAGCGGAAGATGCCACCGTTTTTTTTGCGGCGGTGCGCGAAATTACCGCGCATTTCGCTTTTTTCGGCATGTCTGCCGCCGCAGTACGCCAAAAACCGCTTGACAAAACGGCTTTATTATTCTACAATATACACGCAAAGACTGTGAAAAAGAGAGTAGCCGATTTTTGAAAGCCGCAGAGAGCGGGGTGCGCTGAAAACCCGCGCGAGTAGATTTCGGTGAAGATCACTTTGGAGTCGCCGTCCCGAAAAAAGTACACGGCAGGTACACGCATAAGTACACGGTAAGTACATGCGTAAAAGCCGTGCGGAATTGCGCGTCGGTACGCAATATGTAGGGACGGACGGAATCTCACCGTTATAAGAGAAACATATGTTTGTATGTAATAGGTGGTTTATAACGATGGCTTTCGTCCTATTGCGGCGGGAGCCGTTTCTTTTTTACAAAAAACGGAGGTAAACGGAATGTACAAAAAGGTTTCAACCGATTTGAATTTTGTTCAGCGTGAAAAGGACATCGAAAAATTCTGGCGCGAAAATCACATCTTTGAAAAAAGCATGGATTCGCGCAAAAAAGGCAAGTCATACGTCTTTTATGACGGTCCGCCTACGGCTAACGGCAAGCCGCACATCGGTCACGTGCTTACGCGTGTCATAAAGGACATGATACCGCGCTACCGCACCATGAAAGGCTGTATGGTTCCCAGAAAGGCGGGATGGGACACGCACGGTCTGCCCGTTGAAATCGAGGTCGAAAAGCTTCTCGGTCTTGACGGCAAGGAGCAGATAGAGGCATACGGTATTGCGCCGTTTATTGAAAAGTGCAAGGAAAGCGTGTGGAAATACAAGGGCATGTGGGAGGACTTCTCCGGTACGGTCGGCTTTTGGGCGGACATGGATAACCCCTATGTTACGTATCACAACGACTATATCGAGTCCGAATGGTGGGCTCTTAAAACGATTTGGGACAAGGGACTGCTCTACAAAGGCTTTAAGATAGTGCCTTACTGCCCGCGCTGCGGCACGCCGCTGTCATCTCACGAGGTCGCGCAGGGGTACAAAACCGTAAAAGAACGCTCCGCCGTCGTTCGCTTTAAGGTGAAAGGCGAGGACGCATATTTCCTCGCATGGACGACTACTCCGTGGACGCTGCCGTCAAACGTTGCACTTTGCGTAAATCCCGAAAGCGAGTACTGCAAGGTAAAAGCCGCCGACGGCTATACGTACTATATGGCGACCGCGCTTCTCGATAAGGTGCTGTCTCCGCTTGCAAAGGACGGCGAAAAGGCTTATGAAGTCCTTGAAACGGTAAAGGGCAAAGACCTTGAATACAGAGAATACGAACCGCTGTTCAAATGCACGGGTGACTGTGTCGCAAAACAGGGCAAAAAGGGTCATTATGTCACCTGCGATAATTACGTAACGCTTACCGACGGTACGGGAATCGTACACATTGCGCCCGCTTTCGGTGAGGACGACGCGAGCGTCGGCAGAAAATACGACCTGCCGTTTGTTCAGTTCGTCGACTCAAAGGGCGACATGACCGCCGAAACACCGTACGCGGGAATGTTTGTAAAGGACGCGGACAAGCCGATTCTCATCGACCTCGAAAAGGACGGCAAGCTGTTCGACGCGCCTAAATTCGAGCACGATTATCCGCACTGCTGGCGCTGCGACACACCGCTCATCTACTACGCGAGAGAGTCGTGGTTTATTAAAATGACCGCCGTGCGCGACGATTTGGTCAGAAACAACAACATGATTCACTGGATGCCCGACAGCATCGGCAAGGGGCGTTTCGGCAACTTTATAGAAAACGTTCAGGACTGGGGACTTTCGCGCAACCGCTATTGGGGCACTCCGCTCAATATCTGGGAGTGCGAGTGCGGCTGCCGCCACTGTGTCGGCAGCATTGCGGAGCTTAAAAAAATGAGCGACAACTGCCCCGACGACATCGAGCTTCACCGCCCGTACATTGACGCGGTTACGATAAAATGCCCCGAGTGCGGCAGACAGATGAAGCGCGTGCCCGAGGTTATCGACTGCTGGTTCGATTCGGGTTCGATGCCGTTCGCGCAGCATCACTATCCGTTCGAAAACAAAGAGCTTTTCGAGAGCCAGTTCCCGGCGGACTTCATCTCGGAGGCTGTCGACCAGACGCGCGGATGGTTTTATTCGCTGCATGCCATTTCGACTCTTATCTTCAATAAGCCGTGCTTCAAAAACGTCATAGTCCTCGGTCACGTTCAGGACGAAAACGGACAGAAAATGTCAAAATCGAAGGGCAACGCGGTCGACCCGTTCGAAGCTCTTCAAAAGTACGGCGCGGACGCTATCCGCTGGTATTTCTATACAAACTCCGCTCCGTGGCTGCCGAACCGTTTCCACGGAAAGGCGGTCGAAGAAGGACAGCGCAAGTTTATGGGCACTCTTTGGAACACCTATGCATTTTATGTGCTGTACGCGAATATCGACGAATTTGACCCCACAAAATATACGATAAATTACGACGGACTCAACGTCATGGACAGGTGGCTGCTCTCGCGCCTTAATTCAACCGTTAAGACGGTGGACGATCACCTTGACAATTACCGCATTCCCGAGGCGGCGAAAGCACTCGAAAGCTTTGTGGACGAAATGTCAAACTGGTACGTTCGCCGCGGCAGGTCGCGCTATTGGGTTCAGGGACTCCCGCAGGATAAAATCGATGCGTACACCGTGCTTTACACCGCGCTTGTCACGATATGCAAGGCAGCCGCTCCGATGATTCCGTTCATGACGGAAGAAATTTATCTGAACCTTGTCGTAAGCGTCGACAAAAACGCGCCCGAAAGCATTCATCTTTGCGATTATCCGACCGTCAACGAAGCGTGGATTGACCTTGACCTCGAAACCGCAATGGAAGAAGTGCTTAACGTCGTTGTGCTCGGCAGAGCCGCACGAAACGGCGCGAACATCAAAAACCGCCAGCCGCTTGCCAACATCACCGTCGTTACCGATAAGATTCTCGGTAAGGAGTATACCGATATAATCAGAGACGAGCTGAACGTAAAGGAAGTCGTTTTTACGGATTCCACAAGCGGATTCGTTACGTATTCATTTAAGCCGCAGCTTAAGACGCTCGGTCCGAAGTACGGAAAACAGCTCGGCGAGATACGCACGCTCCTTGCGTCTCTTGACGGCGACGCGGCGAAAAAAGAGCTTGACGAAACAGGGCACATTACGCTTAAGCTTTCAACCGGCGACATTGAATTGACCGCCGAGGACCTGCTTATTTCAGCGGAACAGCTTGATAATTTCTTTGCCGTTTCGGACAACGGTTATACGGTCGCGCTCGACACCGAAATTACTGACGAGCTTGCGGCGGAGGGCTTTGTGCGCGAGATAATTTCAAAGGTGCAGACCATGCGCAAGGAAGCCGACTTTAACGTTACCGACCACATTGCCGTGACAGTCAGGGGCAGCGAAAAGCTCGAAAAAATAATTGCCGACCGTCTCGACGATATCGCGGGCGACGTGCTTGCGGATTCCGTTACGCTGACCGAGCCTGCGGGCATCGTAAAGGAATGGGATATCAACGGCGAAAAAGCCTGTGTCGGCATAAAGGTCGTGTAAAGCCGTCACAGTAAGCCGCGAAAAACAGTTTGACACTTTTCGGACGGAATGATATACTTAAGCTGACGGGCGGCACGTGTTCGGCTCCCGTCAGCCTGTAACCTCGACACGGTAAAGGAAGAACTTAAAAACTATCTCGGCAAATAAAAAACGGCTGCCGTTTTCGACGCGGAATCCGTGTCTGTCTGCGGCAGTATTACAAAAAAAAGGAGAATGTGTTATGCCTTTTATTGATGTTTCCGTTTCAAAAAAGCTTACACCCGAAAATGAAAACGCGATAAAAACCGCGCTCGGCGATGCGATTTCGCTTTTCCGCGGCAAGAGCGAAGCATGGCTCATGTGCAAAATAACGGACGGCGCACACATGTGGTTCAAAGGCGAAAACGGCAGTGACTCCGCGTTTGTCGAAGTAAAGCTGTTCGGTACGGTCGACCCCGCAGGTGCGGAGAGGTTCACCGCACGCATGTGTGAAATACTCGAACAAGAAGCGGGCATCGCACCCTCGCGGACGTATGTGCGCTATACGGGCGGCACCGATTGGGGTTGGAACGGCAGCAATTTTTGATTTCGGCACCCTTTTTGCTTATATCGGCTTTCGGTTTTGCTGCGGGAGTCGGCATTTTAAGCGCGGTTCGCCTTTTTTCGGCGAAAAGGCAGCTTCGGTCAATAATAAAAAATACGCGGGCAACCTTTATACGGCTGCCCGCGTTTTCGGCAGTGTTACCGAGAAAACAGTCTGCATATTGTGGCTGTCGACCGTCACCGCGCCCCTGTGCAGCTGCACTATCTTTTTTACCACGGACAGACCTATTCCGTTGCCCTGTCCCGAATGGGACTCATCCGCCTGATAAAATTTGCCGAAAATGCGTTCCTGCGCTTCGGGCGGGATTTCGCTGCCCGTGTTGCCTATGCGGATTGTTACGCTTTTTTCATCCTCCTCGCCCGTGATGAAGATGTCGCCGTGCTTCGGTGTGAATTTTATCGCGTTGTCAAGTATATTTATCCACACCTGCTGCATAAGCTCTCTGTCGGCTTCGATAGTGTATTCGTCAAAATCGGGACGCAGCTCAAGCTCTTTTTTCTCCCACCCCGGCTGCAGGAGAAGGAGGCAGTTGCGAAGCTGCTCCGATATGTTATATTTTGTCACGTTTGACAGGATTTCCTGGTTTTCGATTTTTGTCAGATTGAGTATACCCGTCGCCATGGACGAAAGGCGCATTGCCTCGTCTTCGATTACGGTGAGATATTCCTCCTGCTGCCGAGGGGTGGGGGAGTCGTATTTCAGCAATCGCGTAAAGCCGAGTATCGACGCTATCGGCGTCTTAAATTCATGCGAAAAATTGTTTACGAAATCCGAGCGGAGCATTTCCGTGTTCTGCAGCTCCGCCGCCATGGTGTTGAAGCTGTCTTCCAGCTCTCTCACGGCGATTAGGCGGCGCATGGTCTTGCCGAAGCTGATGCGTGTTTCGTAGTTGCCCGACGCAAGCTCATTGAGAATTTCAAGCAGCTTTTTGAACGGGCGGTATAAAATTTTGCTCATAAAGAACGTTATTAACGTGCTGACGATTACGCACGCAATGACGGTGAGTGAAAATATCAGCTTGCCGACCGAAGTGGTGAGGTCGTCCGCGTCGATGCGTCCCGAGCTGCGTATAAGCAGATACAGTCCCGTGTCGACAAGCGCAACCGCGAGCACGTTTACGAACAGCACGAGCGCGGTTATGAGAGAGAGCGTCATGAACCCCGTTTTTTCTTTTTTCTTTTTTATCTTTTTCGCTTTCATATGTTTTTGACCGCCCTGTAGCCGAGTCCGCGCACGGACTCGATGCTGAATTCTTCCCATGCTTCAAATCTTTTGCGCAGTCTGCCGATGTGAACAGTAACCGTTTCCCAGCCTGTTTCGCATTCGGGTCCCCATATTTCGTCCATCAGCTGTATTCTCGTGAAAATTTTCCCGGGGTAGGAGAGCAGCAGATACAAAAGCTGAAATTCCTTTTGCGGCAGAGCGACCGTTTCCCCTCTGCGCGAAACGGTCATGGAATCATAGTCGAGCACCGCGTCGCCGACGGTTATCCTGCGTTCGCTGACTATCTGTGCGCGGCGCAGCAGAGCCTTGATGCGCAGCAGCATTTCTTCTTCGTCAACGGGCTTTGTCATGTAGTCGTCCGTGCCCGCCAAAAAACCCCTGTGACGGTCGTCGGGGAGCTGTTTTGCCGAAATCATAAGAATGGGCAGCGTGCTGTTGACGTCGCGAACCGTCTGCGTGAATTCGTACCCGTCCATGTTCGGCATCATGATATCGAGCAGCACAAGGTCTATGTGCTCGCGGTCGAGAACGTCGAGTGCTTCTTCTCCGTCGCAGGCGGTGAATACTCGGTAATTGTTCTTTTTAAGCACCGCGCTCATGTAAACGCGTGCGTTTTTTTCGTCGTCAACAATCAAAATGTTAAACATAAATCTTCATCTCCGTTTGCCGTATTCTAAGGTATATATATAAACTCAAAAAAAACAGTGATTCCGACTTCTGTCGGTATTTTTTTCGTTTTTTCGTTCCGTTTACATTGAGTTTACGTTTCCCCGTTATCATTACAGTCGAAACGTCGGACAGCCGTCCCCCGAAAAACGGAGCGTCGACGGCGAGTACGGCGGTGCGCCGACCGAGGTCGACATTGACGTAAAACAACGCTCACTGAAAATTTTTTCAACTTCGTCGGTGCTGTTTACGTGATTATATTTCTTATGCCTACCCGTTTCCTTTTCTGACATACCCTCCCGTTTCGTTTCCCCGATTGCGGAAACGAGGCGGGAGGCGTCATTTTACCCGAAAAAGCGAAAGACCCGAACGTGACCGCTGAAAAAGCATCCGTCCGAGTCCTGTTTTTTGTCTGCCCTGCGGCAATTATTCTGCGGGCGGAATATCGCCGACACCCGACAGCACTACGCGCGGGCGGTAGGGGAATTTGTTTATTTCCTCTTTGGTCGTAACTCCCGACAGCACGAGCACGGTGTCAAGACCCGTTTCGATGCCCGCTACCATGTCGGTGTCCATTCTGTCGCCTATCATTGCCGCCTCCGCAGAGTGAACGCCGAGAATGCGCAGTCCCGTGCGCATCATAAGGGGGTTCGGCTTGCCGACGAAATACGCGGTTTTGCCCGATGCCATTTCTATCGGAGCAATCATTGCGCGGCACGCGGGGACTATGCCGTCCTCGGTGGGACCCGTGAGGTCGCTGTTCGTGCCGATTAGCTTTGCGCCCTTGTTGACAAGGCGCACGGCTTTCAGAATGTTTTCGTAATTATATGCGTTGCCCTCGCCTATAATAACGTAATCGGGGTCAACGTCGTTCATGGTTATGCCCGCGTCGTGCAGCGCCATGATAAGTCCCGCGCCGCCGATAACGTACGCGCTGCATCCCGGCGCCTGACTGCTGATGAATTTCGCCGTTGCAAGTGCGCTCGTGTAGAAGTGGCTTGCGTCCACCTCAAGTCCCATTCGCTTGAGCTTTTGCTGCAATTCCTCGGGCGAACGCTCCGAGGAGTTTGTGAGGAACAGAAAGTGCTTGTCCTCTTTGTAGAGCCATTCTACAAATTCCTTTACCCCGGGCAGAAGACGGTTGCCGTGGTAAATGACACCGTCCATGTCGCATATAAAGCCTTTTTTGTTTCTTAATTCTTCCATGTTTTTCACTTTCTTTTATTACGGTGTAAAAACCGACTTTGCGGAATTATAAATGCTTTTGAATCGAAAATAAGCGCATACAATGTCTTTTTTATGCGTTATTTTACATGTCCCACGAATATGTGTCGTGACCCGCGTCGCTGTCCCATTCGCACGGTGAGAGGGTGCTGAGCCAGTCCGTCGGGACGGATGCCTTGCGGCAGCGTACGGCATTGCCGAAAGCCTCGGTGACGAGTGCGGCGACTTCCTCCGTTTCGCACTCCTTCTCAATGGAGAAGAACAGCGGTGTGGAGCTTTTCGACAGCACGTCGAGCCAGCGTCTGTTCATTTCGAGCGGCACGTCCTCTGTTATGCCCACGCAGTCCGCATCGGCTTCAAAGAAGGTCATGTGCTGCATCATTCTGAACGCAAGCGTGTTGATTCCCATTTCTTTGGTGCGCTCCCAGTCTCTGCCGCTCGTGTCGTCGCCCGTTCGCTGAATGTTCGCATAACCCGTGACGAGGTGTCCTATCGCGTTGCAGCTGAGCAGCACCATGTCGGCGGGCGCGTTGTCTCGAATCGTCTTATAAAAATTCTTGATTATCTGCGCTGTGGTCTTTGTGTTGTCAAAGAGGGGATGCTCGCCCTCGAAGTAATCCAGGGGCATGTCCTTGCCCCAAAGGCGGAAAATGTCGTCCGTTACGAAATCGTATTTTACAAGGCGGAAACCCCACTCGTAAAAGCGTCTGATGTCCTCTGCGACCGTTTCGAGCACCTTGGGGTGCGACGGGTCAAGACGGAAATCGGACTTGTCGGTGAAGCATTCGTCGGACAGGTCTTTTTTGCTCTGTAAGGGGCGGAACCAAATTCCGGGAATCGCGCCGATTTCGCTTATTTTTGCGGCAAGCTCTTTCATGCAGCCGAATTTTTCGTTTGAATCGTTCCATTCGCCGCCGATGAATCCGTCACGGCGGTTCACTTCCCACCCGTCGTCGACAACCATAAAAGGCTTGTAGGGCAGTCCCCTTGCGCAGTCGGTGATGAATTTTGCGGCGCGGAGTATTTTTTCCTCGGAGCTTTCGCCGTAGTTGCAGTACCAGTCGTTCGCACCGAATACGGGACGGTCGCAAACCGACGGATTGTCGCACATTTTCGCGCAGAAACCGTGACAGAACGTGTGCAGGCAGCCGCTGCCTTCGTCAAAAACAAGCTGCGCGACAAAGAGCCGTTCGCAGTGACGTATCGCGACGGTGCCGCAGCGCACGTCGCATCTGAGCTGTACAGCGTTGTCGGAAACGAGCCACGTGCAGAGCGCGTTCGGCAGAGTTTTGACACCGCAGCCGAGGTGTTTGTCACCGTCGGTCGCAATCATGTACCAGCGCAGGGGGTCGCGGCGATCATTTTCCCAGCGAAGGTCGCCGTAGCCGCGCTCGAAAGCGTCGCCGTATATGAGCGCGTCTTCTGAAAAAGTGCGGGGGAATGTCAGTTTTACGAACGACACCTCGGTGTCGGGGGAGGAGAGGAATATTTTGCCGTCGCCGTCGACGGTGATGCTTATGCCGTGCTCCGCCAGTGCGTTGCCCGAAATGTCTTTGCCGTTCGATACGGCGGTAATAAGCGTGGGTGTGATGTATTTTGTCATGGTGTGCAGCCTTTCAGGTTTATTTTTTTGCGAAATTTACGGCGGTGCGGCGGTGTGCGCCGCCCTGCTTCTTCTCCGAAAATGATACCATATTATCATAAAAAGTGCAATATTCCGCGAAAATTTTTTGCAAAAAAACGGGCAAAAAGCGCGTATGGTGTTCCCGCCCGAAACCGCAAACGATTTGTGTTTCAATCACGCACAAACCCGACCGAAGCATTGTAGGGAACGCTCAGTGCGCGTTCCCTACGAAACCTAACCGCCGTCCGACGAAACGGTATTTGCATATGTTTTGTTTCGCGGACAAAAGGAAAAGGAGCCGTTCGTGAGAACGGCTCCGAAAACCCTTAATTAAACTGCAAATTAAGCTTTATTTATTCGGTGATTACTTTCTCTTCTTGGAGATGATGAAAGCAGCACCGGCAAGAACAACTACGCCTGCAGCAGCTGCAAGAGCCATGTTGTCGCCTGTCTTCTTATCGTCGCCCGTGCCGGGATTTGTTGTTGATTCTCCCTCGGTCTTAACCTCAACAGAGGTGGACTCAGTTACGGGAGCTGCCTTGGAAACTACGGCAGTTGTTTTGTATTCAATGTTCTTCTCGTCGCCGACTTCCAGTTTTCCTTCAACAGCAAGAGATGCCTCGGCATCAGCCTTGAGAGCCTTGAACTTGAGAACGCAAACGCCGAAGTTGTTTACATCGGCATCAACGCCCCAACCTGCGAGATCGCTGAGGTCTTCCTTGAAGTAGAAACCAATAATAAGCTTGCCGGCGGCAGCTTCTGTATCGTTAGCTTCAAGATTAGCACTGTTTCCGGCATCGCCGAGTGCTTTGAAATCACTGTGCGTTTCTACTGCCATTTTCGCAGTTTTGGGAACAAACTGGAGAACAGTGGGGTCAAAAGTAACGGTTGCATCGCCGGATTTGAAGCCTTCTGCGTCCTTAAGGGAAACAGTGACGGGGATGTTACCGTCTGCATCAGCCTCACCTACGGTAAGAGCAACAGTTGCTTTTGTTTCAGCAAATGCCATTGCGGAGAGTGCAGCGATCATGGCGACAGCCATAACAACTGCGAGCACTTTTTTTGCAATTTTCATTTTTGAGGACCTTCCTTTAAGTTTTTCTATATTGAGAGCCTTACAACTCTTAATACCTCATGAATCATACATCGGTATTATACAGTATGACGGAGAATAAGTCAATACTTTTTTGCATACAAAAAAGCGGAACGTTTGTTTTTTGTTGACAACGGTGCCGCCGTCATCTATAATAATACCTGCGGGCAGTTAAAAATAAGGGTTTTCGCTATTTTATCAGGCTTTTAAGAATTTTGCAACCCTTTTTTTGTCCGAAAATTTTTAAAAATAACAGCGCAGTCCGTGC
>CAVFAD010000004.1:69948-70757 GCA_963620305.1 Bacteroidaceae bacterium
CGCGAAAGGTGTCTCGAATGCAGGGAATGTCCGCTTTGCGAAACACGTACAAACGTCGTGTTCGGCGTGGGAAACCCGGACGCAAGGCTGCTTTTTGTGGGCGAAGCACCGGGCGAAAACGAGGACCTGACGGGCGAGCCGTTCGTCGGACGCGGGGGAAAGCTGCTCGACCTATACCTTAACGGCATCGGACTCGACCGAAAAGAAAATATCTATATCGCCAACATTCTCAAATGCCGTCCGCCGCAGAACCGCGACCCGAAGCCTGCCGAAACGGAAAAATGCATAGGCTATCTGCGCGAGCTTGTGCGCATAATGCGCCCCGAAATTATCGTGTGCGTGGGCAGAATATCCGCGCAAAGGCTCATTTCGCCCGACTTTCGGGTCACAAAAGAGCACGGCATTTTTTATGAGCGCAACGGCGTGCTGCTTATGGGCACGTTTCACCCCGCCGCGCTGCTGCGCGATCCTCGGCGCAAAACAGACTGCTTTGAGGATTTTTTGAAGCTGCAGGACAAAATAAAAGCTCTCGGAATTAAAATTTGATATGCGTCATCTCTGCCGTCGCAGTTCGGTCTGACGCAATATTATTATTTGCACAAAAACACATACGGCTGCCTGAAAAAAACAGGAAGCCGTAATTTTCATTTTTTTACACGAATTATTAAAGAATGCCGAACAGTATTGCAGGGTTTTCGTGCAGAAAGACTAACTATTAAAAGTCAAGTCCAAAAATGAAGATTTTACAAAAAAATCCGTCGCCCTTGACAAACAGAATTTGAATGCAATAAAAAGCACAGCGAAGGCGA
>CAVFAD010000005.1:0-62008 GCA_963620305.1 Bacteroidaceae bacterium
TGCTTCAAGCAGCTGTTTCATTGATACTACTGACATGTTGTTTCCTCCTTTGGTTGAACCACCGCGAACGTCTTTTTGCGCAAGGACGCAGTGCGTATCGGACACCGCGCACACCCGACGCAATCGGTTCGCGTGCGTTTTGCCTGACAATTATATCACAGCAAAAAATGCATTGCAAGTATTTTTTACAATATTGTTTTCGGGTTTTTCGCATTTTTCGCATTTTTTTGAGGACAAAAAAGCCTTCGGCGCACAGACAGGTAAAATTTGCGCGGCAGAACCGTTTTTCGGCAAATCTCGGCAAAAGCTGCATGCCGGCGGCGAAAAAACTCCGCGCGTCATCAGAATCAAAAATGCCGAAGCGGATAGCTGCTGCGTCAACGCGATATTGACAAAAAAACGGATTTAGTCCATAATATAGAGTATACGAATTCACACGGTCGGTGACGAAATGAAAAACATAAGACAAAAACTTACCGTTTCGGCTGCGATTGCGGCTGCGATTGCGGCTTTGCTTTCCTCCTGCGGGTCGGGAGACGCAGACGCGACAACGGCTGAATCATACGTGTACAACCCGCAGTCCGGCATGACCGAAGCGCAGTCCGGCGCGGCGGAAGACCCCGAAAAACCGTTTACGGTCAATACCTCGTGGCAAAGCAATTTCAAAGCGGAGTATAAATACTATAACGTATCCGACGGCACGGACACAGTGACCGTCACGGAGACGAAAAATTCCGACGCTTTCACTGCGGAATACCCCGACGGGAAATCCACGCTCTACTACAAAGCAAACGGCGCGGATACGGATTACTATGTGCTGATGAACGGCACGGAGAAAAAAGCGGTACACAAGCTCCTCGGCGGCAGTTCGTTTTCGGAGCTTTCGAGCACTTTTATGAAGCTTACCAAAGTGAGCGGCGATCTGCCGTCGCTCTCAAACGTGCTGTACATGTATGATGAAAATGTCGGCGGACGTGCCTGCCATAAATATCTGCAGCGGGCATATTCCGACGGCAAGCTGACGGAATCGGTATACATTTGGATAGATACCGAATTCGGCTTTGCCGCAAAATGCGAATCGTACGATTCGAGCGGCAATATGCGCATTATGTGGGAGCTTAAAAGCTTCGAAACAGGCACGGTAGGCGAAAATGACATAAAAATCGACCTGTCGCAATACACGGTAACGGAGGGAACGGACGAATGAATGTCTACGATTTTGACAACACTATCTACAGAGGCGAAAGTCCGTTTCAGTTCTTTTTTTACTATATAAAAAAGACACCGTATCTTATCAGGTACATTCCGAGGGTGCTGCGCGTGCTGATGAAATACAAAGCCGGCAAGGTCACGGTAGAGCAGGCACTCAGTGAGTACGCTCCGTTTGTGGAAAACTATCTGCGGAGCATTCCCGACATAAAAGCGGATGCAAAAATTTTTTGGGACAAGCACGAAAAGAACATCAAGCCGTTTTATAAATTGCAGCAGAAACCCGACGACGTGATAGTTACCGCATCGCCTGAAATTACCATGCGCGAAATATGCGGACGGCTCGGCGTCAAACACTGCGTAGGCACCGTAATAGACGAAGAAAGCGGAAAGATAACGCGTCTTTGCATGCGTTCACGCAAGGTGCCCGCTTTCCTCGAAGCCTTTCCCGACGCGCACATTGACGAGTTCTATACGGACTCACCGAAAAACGACGCTCCGCTCATTGAGCTTGCCGACAAAGCATACAGGGTCAAAGGCAACAAAATCACCCGAATTAAATAACCTCGACTCGCGTTAAAACGGACAAAAAGAACCGAACGCCGCACTCGACTCCTTTGAGAAGAATGCGGCGTTTTTTCCATTTAAAACCGTTGAGTCCGAAGCAATCAGAACGTCATGTTGAGCAGCTGACTCTTTGTGTATTCAATGTATTTTTCGGAGAAGCTGTCAAGTCCGACCGCAACGCGGAGAATTGACCGTGCGTCGCTTACCGTGACGGAATTGCTGTTGTCGACATCCGCACAGAGTCTCGCGAGTGCGCGCGGCGTATCGAGTGAAACCGCCGCTCTCAGAGCAAGCCGCGCGTCGGCAACGTCCACATCGCCGTCGCCGTCAACATCGCCGCGGAGAGCCTTAAGCGTATCCGAGGCAATACCGAAAGAATCTATCAGAGTAACCGAGCCGTCCTCATTCACCGCATATGCGTCAAGCGCAAGACTGTCGCCCTCAACATGAATCGCGGTAAACACGGGGCGGTCACCGTAAACCGTGTCGTACAATTCGCTCTTTTCGCCGCTTGCCTTTACGGGCGTGCCGCCTGCGGTACCGCCGAGAACCGACACAAGACCGTTGACATCAATGTAGGTTTCGTACGATTTGGAGCCTATCTTTTTCAGAATTCTGTCCTGATACGGACGGGGAGTATCCTCGCTCAAAACATGGCTGCGCGCATATATTTTGTCGTTGCCCTCAAGAATAAGATCTATACCCTTGTAACCGAGGAGCTGTGTGCGAAGCGTATTCATCGTTCCGTCCGCATTATATGCGGGTTCGTGCATAAGCACCACCGTCCACTGCGCGTCTTCATTGTCGGCAAGGTCTTTTTTTAGCCACGTGCTCTGCGAAGACGACAGGCTGCCGCCCTCGGTACGGTCATTGGTATTAAGCACGATAAAGTGTACGTTTTCGCGGTCAAACGAATAATACGACCCGCTTCTTGCGTCAAGCTCTTTGTCTGCGACAGGCAGATTGAAATACCTCAGCGCACCGACTTCACACGGCTCTTTGTCACCCGCCGCAGTCATAACGGGCAGGTTAAGGAACACGGAATTTGAGCCGTCGAGAGCCATACTCCACTGATCGTCGTTGCCGCCGACATATACACTGTCTCCGCCGAGGATCATCATTTCGGCATTCGGCACGGTTTTTACGGCAGCGGAAAGCGTTTTATTCCATACGACCGCATCCTTTTCGTCGGCGGACGCGATATCGGACACAAACAGGAACGTAAAGCCGTCACTGCCGCCGGTCGTAAACGAGCCGGTTTCGCTCCAGAATCCTTTCGACGCATCGCCTATTCTGAATTTGTAGGTCGTATTCGCTTCGAGTCCCGTTATTTCGACCGTATGGCGCACACCGTCGCGCGTCCACGGCAGGATGCCGAACGTACCGAGGTCAAAGCCGTAGCCGCCGTAACGTTCGGTTTTTGACGAAGTCTTAATATTTTCCGCAGCGGTCGGAACGCCCGTAAACTGTCCGTTTCCCTTTATAAGCTCAATGTCCGTTCCCGTTACGGAGTATTTTGTAAGCCATGTAATGCTGTAGCTGTCGTCGGTCTTACCCTGCGTAACCGTAACGCCCGATGGCAGCTGCTTATCCTCAACCGTCGGAGTCACTTTGACGGGTCCGGAATAAGTATATGTTACATCCCAGTCACGGTCTTCATCGTAAAGTATGTCATTAAGCAGCACCTTAAGCTGCTGTGCAACAGCCTTTTTCTGTGTTTCGCCGATGTAAGAATTGAGGAAATAATATATAATGTCGTCTATGGAAGTGCCGTATTTCACTTTTCCGGTTTCGAGAACAAGCTCTATCAGATTCTTAAACGACACTTCCTTGTCGTTATGGATCTTGTCGTTGAACACCTTTATAAACTGACCGAACTCGAAAATACTGTTGAAGGACAGGTTCTGAAGGTCGACACCCGTTTCGCCCCACGCGTCGTAAGCCGACACCGCAAGGAAGAAAAACAGATTTATAAACCCGAAGACATACGCAACCTTCGCGTTGTCGGACGAAAATGTGCTGAGGTCAAGCGTCAGCGTGGCAAGCACCTTGTCCACCGCGAAATCCTTGACGACGTACTGTATAACGCTTTCAAACACAAGGTCGACAAACTCAGTTTCACCGCAGTTTTTAAGTACGTCCTGCATAAACAGATCGTCTTTTATGTTGTCCTGCTCGTTGCCGACATACATATAAACGAGAACCGAGAAGAACATATCCTCTATGGTGCCGGGTGCGTCTTTATCCCCGAAGCCGTAGGTGTCTATGAATTTCGTGCAGGGCACGTCCGACACCTTTACCTGCATAAGCTTTTCGAGTGCGGTCTTTATGTCGCCGTAAAGCTTATCCGTGTCGTTTATGTAGTTATCCATTATCTGCCCGTCAAGACCGCGAAGGA
Source organism: Bacteroidaceae bacterium (assembly GCA_963620305.1). Taxonomy (GTDB): domain Bacteria; phylum Bacillota; class Clostridia; order Oscillospirales; family Acutalibacteraceae; genus RUG806. The sequence goes on from CAVFAD010000005.1 coordinate 4,175, forward strand.
AATTCATCACGTTGCCGACGATATCCAAACCGCTCGACTGCCTGACTTCATCACGGATAAACTTTATAAGGAGTCTAAAGAACGGCTGCATAAATTCAAGAATTTTGTCTGCGGTTTCGTTCCCGGTTTTTATGTACGAACCGGCGTTATTGATAAGACTGTCCAAAGTTTCCCGAAGGTCGATATTCAGCTTTTCCTCGACATAGCCGATAACGCTACCTTTATTCTGAATACCGGTAATGTATTCGGACAGCATCTTTTTGATTATGCGCAAAAGGTATTCCGCACCGCTGCCGTTGCCCATCTGTTTATAAAAGCCGCCGTGCTCACGGTAAGCCTGAGTATAAGGCTCGTTTGTGTCGCCGTTCACTATTTGCCGAACCTCGTCGACGTTGTGCTGTTCGAAAGTCGCTTTTACCGTTCCGTTGTCATCGCGTTCAAACAGCGTTTCACGGAAAGAGAACGGAAATTCGGTAAGAGTGGGCGTAATTATCGAATACATAGGCTCGCCGCTGTCGGAGTATGTAATATCAATATCGCTGACGTGCTGATGACCGCTGAACGCAAAGTTGATGCCGCTGTCCGCAAGCGTCTCCTGAAGCTTGTAGCCGTCGTCAATGAAGAATCCCTGTAAAAGATATTCGTGCATGTAGTTGATACCCGAAATATTCCAGTGAGTAACAAGAATGGGAGTTTCGTTCGCCTTGACCGCATCCTCCGCCTGTCCGGTTATCCATTTCACAAGCTCCGCAGAATAGCTGCCGGCTGTTTCATGCTCGTCCTCACCTGATGCGGTGTTGTAATGAGTATATTTGCCGCCGTCGGCTACGATAAGACGGTATCCGCCGTCGAGTTTCACGGCATAAGAAAGCGCGCCGTCTTCACCGCTCTCAAAATCCTTGAACCGTGCATAAGCATCATCAAAGCCAAATTCTTTGTAAATTTCGTAAAACTCCTGCGGCGTGGTCGTTTTTGCGGCAGTTTTTGCGCCGCCCTCCGTAACAAACGCGGAGGCGTTCGAATTGTTGATATCATGGTTGCCGTTTGTTACAAAAACCTTGATGCCGCTGTCCTTTTCAAACTCACGAAGCTTTTCGGCAAGCGCAATATGACCCTCATATTCGCCGTTGGTGGTAAGGTCGCCGCTCAAAACGAGGTATTTAAGTCCTCTTTTCTCTTTCTCTTTTTTCAGCGCGGCAAAGGTCGAATCGAGAATGGAATACATATCCTCGTAGGTTATGTTTGCCCCCTGAAGATAGGTATCAAACGCGTCGCTTTTGTACTTGGCGAGGCTTTCGGGATAGTAGTGGATGTCCGAAGCCGTTGCAAGCAGCAGCTCGCCGGGATTGCCCTTTACGGTTTTTGCGGCAGCAACGGGCACGGCAGAGAACAACAGACACAGTGCCAATGCAACGCAGAACAGCCTTTTCAACGGATTTGCTTTAGCCATCAGAGAATACCCCCGTAAACAATTATACATCATATATTTTAACTCATTTCATGCGCGTTGTAAAGCAAAAAAAACGGCTTATTTATTAAAAAAAACGGGACTTACCGACAGAAGCGGCAAATCCCGGACTTTTCAACCGTCCGATACCGTTTTTCAGCGTACTCACAACAGGCTTTAACGGCAAATAAGCCTGAGAAGCGGTTTCAAAAAACCCGGCGCAACGAAAACCGTCACTCGCATACGGCACCTCCTAAATATTTGTCCTCAACAGGAGAAGTCCCGATATGACTAACAGAACGGCAAGTGAAACGATAATAAACTTGCTGGGAAAACAATATGCCAAAAACAGTCCCAAACCGAACGTAATAACACAGCTCCCCCTGCCCGAACATTTCCTTCGCATAAATCCTCCCGTGTCTCGTAATGTCGGCGGATATGACTGAGCAGCGCGCAGAATATCATATGCCGACCCTGTCTGCGGCAGACTTCGAAAAAAGCCGATACGGCTCTGCTCCTGCCTTCTGATGTCATTATACGGAAGAGGGGACGAAAATGTTACTCCGACGGCTTGATGTTTTTTATTTTTACACATTCTCACCGACGAAAGGGACAAAAAACGCTGTCCGTACGGAAGAAGCGAACAAAAAACGCTACTCCCACGGTTTAATGTTTTTTACTTCTTCATACATTCTCATATAGCTGTCGTGACGCGACGGCGGAATCAATCCCGCCTTGACAGCCTCGCACACAGCACAACCCTTGTCGCGAGTGTGAGAACACGACGGATAAAATCTGCATTCGGTGACAAACGGCTCAAATTCGGGAAACAAGTCGGCAAGCTCCTCTTTATCGACCGAAAGCGGACTGCTCTCCTGTTCAAAGGACGAAAAACCCGGTGTGTCGGCAATAAAACCGCCGCAGCAGGAATAAAGACTTACGCTTCGCGTGGTATGGCGTCCCCTGCCGAGCTTTTCGCTTATTCCGTTTGTTTCAAGCGAGAGTTCGGGCGCAAGCGCATTTATAAGGCTGGACTTTCCGACTCCCGAATTGCCCGTAAAAGCGCAGCATTTTCCGCTGATAAGCGAGGCTAAACGTTCTGTCCCTTCACCGGTCACGGCGGAACAGCGCACCGCTGCAAAGCCGCATTTTTCGTATGCAGCACAAAGTTCTGCAGTGTCGGCAAGCTCGCATTTTGAAAACACTATTACAGGCTCAATGCCGCATTTTTCCGCAAACACAGTCATTTTATCCACAATATAGATGTTCGGTTTCGGCGAAAGAACCGATGAAACGATAAAAAGGCGGTCAAGATTGGCAACGGGCGGACGCAGCAAAAAATTTTTGCGCGGATAAATTTCGACAACCGTACCTTTTTCGCCGTCCGTTTCGATATTAACCTTGTCCCCGACAAGCGGAGAAACGCCTTCCTTGCGGAAAGCGCCCCTTGCACGGCATTCAAATACACCGTCGGCTGTACGAACATAGTAAAAGCCGCTCAGCGCATGAATAATTGTCCCGTTTTGAATCATTTTTTATCCCTCTGCCAATGTATGCGAGGTCTGACCAGACTCCGTGAAGGGTTGAGTGGTTTCTGCGGAATTCGTCTGTGTAGTGTGCGGCACAGCAGTCACCGGTTCGGTCACGGGAGGAGCGTCTGTTGCAGACTCCGTTGTGACAGGCTCTGTCGGTACGGTCGTATTGCCGGCATCGGGACCGAGACTTATGACGATCGAAACGGTTATCGCGGTAGAATATTTCGTGAGGTTGCTGCTGACGGGGGTCTGCGAAATAACGCAGCCGACAGGCACCGTATCGCTGTACTCGGTAGTGACGCTTACATTGTCGAAAAATGACTGTGCCAGCGTCTGCTTTGCCTCCGCCTCGGTCTTGCCCACCACGTTCGGAACGTTCGCCTTGTAGTTATATGTATACGCCGTCACGTTCTTAAATTCGGGCGTTGTCTTTGTAAAATCTATTTCACCGCTGTAAAGAAGCGAATTGTCGATATAAATCTTAAATGTATTTTCCGCACCGGAGCCTGTGAAACTCAGCGGAAGATTAGAACCGTCAAGCGTAACATCGGGGATTATGTTGTACGCGTTATCGTTAAGATAAAGCTTTACACTGCCCTTTGCGCCGCTGCCGAGAGACGGCAGAGCTATACTCAGATCCGCAGTGGCGGAGGCGGGAACGCCGTTGCCGACGATAAGGTTCACATAAACGCCCATCTTAACCGCCCTGTAGCTTTCGGGACTTTGACCGATGACGTAATCTTTGAGTGACGCTGCACTCGATTCGTACGTGACCGCGCCGACAAGAAGTCCCGCTGCCGTAATCTTAGCCTTTGCAACACTGAGCTGATCGCCGACGACATCGGGCACTTTGGACGAGTCGACGCCGTCGCTTTCGGAGGCATAATACACCTTTACCGTAAAGCCGTTCGGAGCATATGTATTTTCGCTCGGGTCGGTATACAGCACCGTATTTTTCTGCGCTTCGCTGTCATCATCCACCGTAGGCACAAGCACAACGGTAAAGCCGAGAGACTTAAGCTGCGTTTCGGCTTCGATATAATTCAGACCCTTTACGGACTTTATAAGCACCATTTCGCCGCGCGACGCGACCTTTACGGTAATGACGGTATCCTTCGACACCTTTTTGCCGGGTGCGGGAGACTGATCGCATATTTTGCCGTCGTCATAAGTCGTGTTGTAAATAAACTGCTGCTCGAAAATATAGTCGGGATATTTTTCCTGAATCTCCTCAAAAGTGTAGTTCAAAAGGTTAGGAACCTCTATTTTATCTTTTGAAAAAATTCCGAAAATGTCAAGCTTTGACCAAAAGCTGCCCTCATCGCTCTGTGAGGAATCGGAGCTGCCCTTGTCGCCCGAGATTGCCGATTTTATGGGGTCGGCAAACGCTATAAGAATGATTATGCCGACAATGAGCACAAGGGAAATCGCAACGCCGATAAGAATGGGGAGCGTCATGTTCTTTTCGCCGTCGTCGTCCTCGTCTTCTTCGTCGTCTTCTTCCTCACCGTAAGGCTCCTCGGGTTCATCCGTAATTTTAACGGGTATGCTCTGCGTGATAACGGGGGCGGAAGAATCTATGTACTTTGTGGGATTTTTATCGGTGAAATAAGAATACTCGAAATCAATAAGCGGATTCTTTTTAAATTCATCGAGATCGAGCAGAAATTCCGCGGCGGACTGATATCTGTCGGCGGGGTCTTTCTGCATTGCTTTAAGAGTTATCTGTTCCAAGCCGAGCGGCACGGAGGGATTTATGCTGCGCAGGCTCGGAGCATCATCGCGCACCTGCATTTCGGCTACGGATTCGTCGCACTCCGAATCAAACGGAAGCGACCCCGTAAGCATCTCATACAGCACGACACCGACCGAATACAAATCGCTTCTTGCATCGGTCTGTTCCCCTCTTGCCTGTTCGGGACTGACATAGTGAACCGAACCGATAGCACAGCTCTCGCTGAAGGTTCTGCCGTCGCTGCGTGAAAAACGCGCAATGCCGAAATCGGTGACCTTTATGCATGCATTGGGCAGAAGCAGAATATTCTGCGGTTTTATATCGCGGTGGATTATTCCCTTGTCGTGAGCGTGCTGCAAAGCCTTGAGCACCTGAATGACGAAGTGGAGAGCTTCTTTCCAGTCAACGGTCTTCTGACGCTCGATATATTCTTTGAGAGTAATGCCCTCAACATATTCCATAACGATATACTGCAGGTCCTCGCCAAAGCAGACATCGTACACCTTTACGATGTTAGGATGCGAAAGCATTGCTATAACCTTGGATTCGTTCTTGAAACGAAGGCGAAACTCCTCGTTCGCAAGATATTCGTCTTTAAGAATTTTTACCGCGACGGTTCTGTCATCGACACGGTCATATGCCTTATAGACATAAGCCATTCCGCCTATGCCCAGTATTTCTCTTATTTCATATCTGCCGCCGAGGACTTTTTCTGCATATTTGTCTGTCATAATCATTCTCCTTGCGCCGGTGAAACAACAACGGCAGTAATATTGTCGCCTCCGCCGTTAGCGTTGGCGGCATCGACAAGTCTGCGGGCGGCTTCTTCTACGCCGCAGGTACGCAGTATTTTTTCTGTTTCGTCATCGCCGACGAAATTGTAAAGTCCGTCGGAGCAAATCAGTATTTTAATGTCATCCGTAAGCGGTACTGTGTTAAATTCAAGGTCAAGGTGCTCCGCAACGCCGAGTGCGCGGGTTATATAGTTGCGTTCGGGATGAATTTTTGCTTCGTTTTCGCTTATCTGCCCCGAATCGACAAGCTCCTGCACAAACGAATGGTCGCGTGTCACCCGTTTGAGTTTTCCGTCACAGATATAGCATCGGCTGTCGCCCGCATGCACAACAATCATATTCGGCTTGCGGATAACCGCCGCAACGACCGTCGTGCCCATGCCCGTACAGCCTTCGGAGGACTGCGCCGCGTCGTAAACAAGAATATTTGCGGCGTTCACGGCTGTTGTCAGAAGATTTACGACGGACGAATCCGTCATGTCGCGGCGCCAGCCGCCGCACAGCCGTTCCGAAACAGCCTTTATCGCAATTCCCGCTGCAACGTCACCCGAACGCTCACCGCCCATGCCGTCACAGACAACGGCTATGCACGTGTTTTCATCGGGTTTGTACGCAAAGCACGCATCCTGATTTGAGGGACGTTTTTTCCCCTTGTCCGTAACACACGAATAGATCAATTAAGTTCTCCTGTCACCGCTTGATTTGCGGCGCGGCTTCTGCGAAGCTGACCGCAGGCGGCATTTATGTCGGCTCCGAGCTTTCGTCTTACCGTTACGGGAATACCCTTTGACGAAAGCACCTCGGCGAATTTTTTCACTGTTTCGGGATAACTTTCTCTGCAGCTTGTTTCTTCAACTTCATTTACGGGAATAAGATTTACATGGCAGAGCATTCTGCCGAGTCGGGAGGCAAGCTCCGCCGCGCACGCGGGAGAATCGTTGACTCCCCTTACAAGCGCATATTCAAAGGATATGCGGCGCGATGTTCTTTTGGCGTACTCCCTGCACGCAGTAAGCAGCTTTTCGGTGTTATACGCGTTATTCACCGGCATCATTGACGAGCGTATCTCATCATTCGGCGCGTGAAGCGACACGGAAAGCGTCAGCTGCAGATTTTGATTCATAAGCTCGTATATTTTCGGCACGATACCGCAGGTTGAAAGAGAAATGTGACGCATACCGATATTTTGACCTTTTTCGTCGGTAACAAGTCTCAAAAACCGCATAACGCTGTCAAAATTGTCAAGCGGTTCACCCATACCCATCATGACGATATGCGACACTCTTATGTTATTGTCGCGTTCGACGGCATAGACCTGACCGAGTATTTCGGACGGCAGCAGGCTCCTTACGATGCCGCCGAGCGTAGATGCGCAAAATTTGCAGCCCATCCGACAGCCGACCTGCGACGAAACGCACACGGTGTAACCGTACTTGTATTTCATCAGAACCGTTTCTATGACTTCGCCGTCATGCAGCGCGAAAAGATATTTTATTGTACTATCATACTCCGAAACAAGCTTCATTTCAATAGCACAGCCGAATATTACAAATTTGTCATTTAAGCTTTCGCGAAGTGACTTAGGCAAGTCGGTCATCTCGTCAAAAGAGCCTGCAAGCGACACGTGAAGCCAACGGTAAATCTGCCCGGCGCGGAACCGCGGCAGACCGAGCTCTTTTATTTCGTTTTCAAGCTCCTCATATGTCAGAGACCGAATGTCTTTCTTCATTTTGCGCTCCGTTCAAAAGCGGCAATAAAAAATCCGTCGCCGCCGTTTTCGGTCGGCAAAACGGTAACAAAGCCGTCAGCCGACGCTTTTTTAGTATACATACTGTCCCTGCAAAGCGAAAATTCGGGATGAACCGAAAGAAAATCGGTACAGACCTCACCGTTTTCCGCATTATTCAGAGTACAGGTGGAATAAACAAGCCGTCCGCCCTTTTTTACGAGTGCGGCGCCGCGCTCCAGAATCGCGCGCTGAATTTCGGGCAAGCCGCCGATATCCGACAGCGGCTTGTATTTTATCTCCGGCTTGCGTCCTATAACGCCGAATCCCGAGCACGGGACATCACACAAAACACGGTCGGCATTGCCGTAACGGTCAGGCAGCTTTGAGGCATCCGCGCAAACCGTTTCGATACACGTGATTCCGAGACGCGCCGCACTTTTTTCTATAAGCTCCGTCTTATGCGGGTGGATGTCGCATGATATCAGCCGACCGGAATTGTTCATATATTCGGCAGCCGTAAACGATTTTCCGCCGGGAGCGGCGCAGCAGTCAATGACCGTTTCGCCCGCCCTTGCGCCGAGCACCGCCGCGCAAAACTGCGAGGACATATCCTGAATATGGAAAAGTCCGCGCTTAAATGCGTCAAGCGACGTCATATCGCCGAAATTTTTAATTTCAAGGCAGTTTTCAAGCGACGTTTCCGCCGCCTTCACGCCGTCGGATTCAAGTATTCTTATAAGGCTGTGCGCATCGGTCTTAAGTGTATTTACACGCGCAAACACAGGTCTTCGTCCTTCAAAGGCCTTGAATATTCTCTCTGTTTCCGCTTCGCCGTACTGCGTCACAAAAAGCTCCGCAAGCTCCGTCGGAAAAGAAAACCGCTCGGCAAGCGGCTGCTTTACGCCGCTTTTTTCGGTTTCTGCATTTTCTGCGGCGACTTTACGCAAAACGGCATTGATCATACCGCCGGCATAGGCAAAACCGCGCTTTTTTGCGAGTTTAACGCTCTCGTTCACCGCCGCGCTTACCGGAATCCTGTCAAAATACATTATCTGCGCCGCACCCGCACGCATAAGCGCAAGTACAAAGGGCGGCAGTTTTGCAAGAGGTTTTGTCAAAAATGCGGACAACGCCCTGTCTATCGCAAGGCGGTGCTCCGTAACATCATAAACTATCGACGCAGCGAGCTTTTTGTCCCGTTCATCGGCAAAAGCACCTCGCTTTAATGCTTCCGCAATCGCAGCGGATGAATATGCTCCGTCCTTTTCAACCGCGACAAGTATATCGGCAGCTGTTTCCCGTGCAGACTTCATCCTTTATCTCCTGCGCCTGTTATTGAACATTATCACAAACCGCAGGAGGTTTGCAAGCGACACCGCGAGAGCGGCTACATAGGTCGACGCTGCCGCACGAAGCACTTTTTTCGCGCCGTTAAGTTCCGTTTCGTCTCGGAGCAATCCCGTCTGTTCGATAACGGCAACCGCGCGTCTGCTTGCATTAAGCTCCACGGGAAGTGTGGCAAGCTGAAATATCATAATAAACGAATAAAGCAGAAGTCCCACCGTCACGAGCGGCTGAAACGACAGGAAAAGTCCGAGCAGCGCAAGCGGAATACCCGCATACGAGCCTATTCTGCAAACGGGCAGAATGGAATTGCGTATCTTTATCGGAACATAGCTCTGCGCGTACTGCGCCGCATGCCCCGCTTCATGACAGGCAACGCCTATGGCGGCTATGGAAGTGGACGAATACACCGCTTCGGACAGACGTATGACGTTCGTACGCGGGTCATAGTGGTCGGTAAGCTTACCGGAGCACATTTCGATCCGCACGTTCGTAATGTTATAAAACCGCAGAACGGCTTCGGCAGCCTGCGCTCCCGAATAACCGCTTTTGCTGTATACTCCCGAATACGACGAAAATGCCCGTTTTACGGCAATCTGCGCAATGACGGAGAGAATAAAAGCCGGCAAGACAAGCACGATATAAAGCAGCGTGCCGTCGCCGCCGTACCAAAAACCGTAGGTTCCCGGCATGATAACTACCTCCAATGGGATAAGAATTTGAAATGCTTTTCGCTTCCAAATCAATTATATGACAAAAGATTAAATTCAACCTAATACCGACGGGACTTTACGAAAATTAACAAAAAAATCAAAATTCCGTCACTCTGTCCCGACGCACACCGCAGAAATTCAGCCGAGCACCGTGCCGTCCGCGTTCGCGTGACCGCGCAGAAAATCGGCGGCGGACATTCTTTTTGCGCCTTCAAGCTGCACTTGCGTGATTTCCAAAGCGGTATCGCCGCCGCACTTCACAAAAAGACGGCTGCCGCTTGCCGAAAGCGTACCGACTTCGCCTCTTGCAGACGAAGCGTCTGCGGTACGGGTACCGTAAAGCTTCAGCATTTTTCCGCAGAACACCGTACGCGCAACGGGCCACGGGTCCATTCCGCGAACCTTATTGTGAACGGTCAACGCATCGCTGCTCCAATCAATGACCGATTCGCTTTTGTCGAGCATCGGCGCAAGCGTTGCCTTTTCGGACGCCTGCTTTACGGGCTTAACCGTGCCGTCGGCAATACCTCCGAGCGTTTTCAGAAGAATGTCGGGGCACATTGCAGCGAGACGGTCGAAAAGCTCACCCGCAGTTTCGTTTTCGCCTATTTCCGTTTCGGTCTTTAAGAGCATATCGCCCGTGTCCACTCCGGCATCCATAAGCATGGTAGTTATTCCCGTTACTTTCTCTCCGTTTATAACGCTGCGCTGAATAGGCGCGGAACCGCGGTATTTCGGCAAGAGCGAACCGTGCAGATTGACACAGCCGTATTTCGGAATGTCAAGCACACGCTGCGGCAGGATTTTTCCGTAAGCCGCAACAACTATGAAGTCGGGCGCATAAGACAGCAGCTTTTCGTATGCTTCATCGGTTTTCAGAGAGCCGGGCTGATACACTTCTGCATTTCCCGCCTCGGCTGCAGCCTTTACGGGAGTAGGCATAAGAACCTGTTTTCTGCCGACGGGTTTGTCCGGCTGACTCACTGCAAGACACACCTCATAATCGGGTGAAGCAATAAGACAGTTAAGCGCGGCAACAGCAAAATCGGGCGTGCCCATAAAAATTACTTTATACATAACAACCGCTCCGTTTATTCTTCCTTGGAAATATAAACCTTTTCACCGGGCGCAAGCTTATCCGTATACAGCTTTCCGTCGAGGTGATCTATTTCGTGGCAAAAGCACCTTGCCGCAAGCTCCGTACCCTTGTAGAGGCACCAGTTTCCGTTTCGGTTCTGCGCACGGACGGTAACGGTCGCGGGACGGAGCGTAACACCGTACTTATGCGGCAGCGACAGGCACCCCTCGTTTTCACGCTGTTCGCCCGAGCTTTCGACTATCGACGGGTTTATAAGCTCCTTGATGCCGTCACCCAAATCCACTATCACGACGCGGCGAAGCACGCCGACCTGCACAGCCGCAAGTCCCACTCCGTCGGCTTTTGCAAGCGTATCGCGCATATCGTCGAGAAGCGTAAAAAGTCTTTCGTCAAAATCCGTAACCTCTCTGCTTTTTTTTCGCAGAATAGGGTCATCGTTTACCCTTATTTTCCTTATAGCCATTATATTCCTCCGCTGATACCGACCCGATGCCGCACAGGCATTCGGTCAGTCGGTGTTTTCGGGGTTGATGTCCGCGTACACGGTCACCGCCCTGTTATTTTTATCCGACGATACCTCTTTCAGCAAAGCGGAAAGCACCGCCCTGAATTTCGCCGTATTTTTTGTTTTTATCATTATGCGCCTGCGATGCTTGCCGCCGAGACGTTCTGCCTTCGGCGAGATAGGACCGAGCACGACCATTTTTATGCCGTGTTCGGAATTGTTTTCGCACACGAGCTTTCGCAGGAAATCCTCCGCACAGCGAACGCACTTTTCTTCTTTTTCACACAAAAATGAAACGACGCAGATATCGCAGTACGGCGGATAGGTCATTACCCTGCGCAGTATTATTTCCCGTTCGTAAAACGAAACATAGTCCTGCTTTGCGGCAAGCTCGATTATATCGTTTTCGGGGGACACGGTCTGAATGACGGCTCTGCCTTTCATGTTTCCGCGTCCCGCTCTGCCGACCACCTGTGTTATAAGGTCAAACACACGCTCCGAGCTTCTGAAATCGTCATTATAAAGTTCACCGTCCGCCGAAGCTATACCCACAAGCGTTACATTGGGAAAATCGAGTCCCTTTGCAACCATCTGCGTGCCGATAAGGATATCGTATTCACCGTCCGCAAATGCGCCGAGCGCAATGTCGTGCGCATTTTTTCCTGCGGTGGTATCGGCATCCATTCGGAGTATTTTTTTATCGGGAAACAAAAACTGAAGCTCCTGCTGCACCTTTTGCGTACCGAACCCCGAATAGCGTATGTTCTGTGCGCCGCACTCGGGACAAACCGTACCGAACGGTGTCGAATAACCGCAATAGTGGCACATAAGGCGGTTATTTGCGGAATGATAGGTCATCGAAATACTGCAGTTGGGACACGTGACAACATGTCTGCACTCGCAGCACACCGCAAATGTGTTGTACCCGCGGCGGTTAACGAGAATTATCGACTGCTGCCCGTTATTGCAGTTTTTCGCAATTTCGTCAATAAGCGGCTGCGACAGCGACATAAAGCGCTGCAAAAGCGACCTGTCGGTCATATCCACGGTGCGCACTTCGGGCAGCTCGGCTTTTCCGTACCTTTTTGTCAGCTCGCACAGCGTATATTTTCCCTCACGCGCCTTTGCGAATGTTTCCACGGACGGAGTGGCGGATGCGAGCACGAGCGCGGCATTGTTGTACGCGCATCTGAACCGCGCCGCATCCTTTGCGTTGTATCGCGGCGAGGTTTCCGACTTGTATGTGTGCTCCTGCTCCTCATCAATGACGATAAGACCCAAATTTTTAACAGGGGCGAAAACCGCGCTTCTTGTGCCTATCACAACCGTCGCATCGCCTCGTTTAATGCGGTGCCATTCATCAAAGCGTTCGCCTGCCGACATACCGCTGTGGAGTACGGCGACACTGTCACCGAAGCGGTTTTTGAAAATCGCCGCACACTGCGGTGTCAGCGATATTTCGGGAACAAGCACTATAACTCCGCGTCCGTCTGAAACGGCTTTTTCGATAAGAGCCGAGTAAACACCCGTTTTCCCGCTGCCTGTGACACCGTACAAAAGAGCTGTGCCGCCTTTCTCGGATAAGTAAACTCCGAGCAGCTTTTCGTAAGCATTCTTTTGTTCTTCCGAAAGCGTATAGCGACCTTTTTTGTCCTCAAAATATATTTTCGGAGAACGTCTTTTTTCGATATTGAACGAAACAAGAATGCCGTTTTTTAAAAGCGTGCTCACAACGGACTGACCGACTCCGGTAAAATAGCAGATGTCTCTGACGGTCGCACTCTCCGCGTCGCTAAGAAAATCCACGACCGCTTTTTGCTTTTCCGTAAGCCGCGCTCCGTCAGCCTTTTCGGACAGCGTCATCATACGCTGATTCAGTTCGCGTACGCGCTCAAATGCCGCGCTCTCACACGACACAAGTCCCTTTTTTTCCATATCGCGCAGAACTGCGGCACCGTCGTCGGCACCGAGCTTTTTCAGCAGTGCGGCTTCTCTGACAGGTTTTTTTGCGGTTAAAAGCATCTCGGCTATTCGACGCTCGGTACTGTTTTCACATTCTTCCGCACTCGCGCACGAAAGACTCCACGTGCGCTCCGCGACGGCGCACGCGCCTGCCGGAAGCATGACACGCGCACATGAAAAGAGCGTCGAGAAGGTCTGCTCGGCAAGCCACGGTATCATCAAAAGCTGCTCGTGACCGAGAAGCGGTTCGGTGTCAAGCACCGAAATGACGGATTTTAAGCTGCCGACATCCGTACCGTCGGGAATATCCTCTACCGACAGCACTATTGCGAGGCGCTCGGTGTTTGCCCGTCCGAACGGAACAAGCACACGCATACCTTCTCTGAGCACCGCCGACATTTCTTCGGGAATCAGATACGAAAATCCGGTGTCAAAGCTATAGGAGCATTTTTCAACGGCAGTGACCGCTGTTTTGCCCGCTGCGCAGCTCTCCACCGCTTAGTTTGCCTCCGAGCCGTTTTCGATGCAGCATTCACCGTCCATAAAATCTCTTATCGCCAGACTTACGGGCTTTTCGACAAGAATTTCTTTGTCGGCAATTGCTTTGTCGTTTATTTCTCTTGAGCGTTTCGCGACGCCTACAACAAGCGCATATCTGCTGATATCGCCTTTAAGAAGGGGTTTGAGGTCAATGTTAATCATTTTCGGTTGCTCCTTTTATAATTTTACCGATGCCGTCCACACAATCGTCCAGACGGTCGTTGACTACGCAATAATCGTACATATCTTTATATTGCATTTCCTCACGTGCTATGGAAATGCGTTTTTTTATATCCTCGTCGGAATTTGTTCCCCTGCCGACGATGCGTTTTGTGAGTTCTTCAAGCGACGGCGGCGCAATAAACACGGAAACCGCCTCAGGCAGAAGTTTTTTTATGTTTGCCGCGCCGTTAACTTCAATTATAAGAATGACCGTTTTGCCCGCGTCGGCAAGACGTGTTATCTCACTTTTCAGCGTACCGTAATAGTTGCCGCCGTAGCATACATATTCAACGAAATCGCCGTTTGCGATTTTTCTTTCGAATTCCGCTTTCGGAATAAAGTAATAGTCGATGCCGTCACACTCACCGACACGCTTTTCGCGTGTGGTCGCGGAAACGGTATGCTGCAAATCGGGAATACGTTTTTTCAGTTCGTCGTATACGGTGTTTTTCCCGCAGCCGGACGGTCCAGAAATAACAAATATCTTTCTTTTCTTTTCACCCATTTTATTCACCGTCCTCCCCGCTTGTACCGCTGCCGTCAAAACGTTTTGAAAGCTGCTCGGGACGGAGATACGACAGGATAACGTGCTCACTGTCCGTAAACAGCACGGAGTACGTTTTGCGTCCCTGCGTAACGTCTATAAGCCTGCCCGCGTCCTTTGCATTTTGCATTATCCGTCTGACCGGAGCGGACTCGGGAGAAACGACGGCAACGACCCTTTCGGCATTGACGAGGTTGCCGAATCCGATGTTTACAAGTTTCATAGGCGTTCACCGTTATTCGATATTCTGTATCTGCTCTCTTATTTTTTCAACGAGTGCTTTTATGTCGATAACCTTGCGGGCTATTTCGATGTCGGACGCTTTTGAGCCGACGGTATTGGCTTCTCTGTTTATTTCCTGTACGAGGAAGTCGAGCTTTCTGCCTACGGGTTCATCCGCATTGAACAGCGCATGAAGCTGGTCGATGTGACTTCTGAGCCGAACCGTTTCCTCGTCCACCGCTATTTTGTCGGCAAATACCGCAGCCTCCGTAAGCAGCCGCTGCTCGTCGACGGAAGTATCCCCGATAAGCTCTGCAATACGCGTTCTCAGCTTTTCGTTATATTCTTTGACTGTCTGAGGTGAACGCTGCTCAATAAATTCAACATTCTCTATAATCGCGTCCGCCTTGCCGAGGACATCGTTTTTCAGCTTCTCGCCTTCAGTTTCACGCATTGCGTTAAACGAATTTACCGCTTCAAGCGCAACATTCTTTACAACCGCCCAAACAGCGTCCTCATCTGCGGGATTTTTCCTGACCGTAAAGATATCGTCACGGCAGGTGAGAATGTCGACACTCCTCTCCATTGACAGATGATATGTTTCGCACAGCTCGTCGAACGCAGCCATATATCCTGCGGCGAGCGAATGGTTTATCTGCACCGCGCAGTCGTCCTCGCGGTCGCTCTCTATCTGAACGCTGCACTCGACCTTTCCGCGCGAGATATAATCCTTAAGAAAGGTTTTGAGCTTTTCTTCCAAAAACGAATACGCCCTGTATACTTTCGCGGAAAACTCAAAATATCTGTGGTTTACGCTTTTAATTTCCACTGTTACGGTAAAGCCGTCGGCAGAGCCGACCGCCCGTCCGTAGCCTGTCATGCTTTTTATCATTTTTTCATTATCCTCCGTAACCGTCAAAAGCGTCCCGTCTGACGCTTGAGAAGAGACACCTCGTCCTTCGTAAGCTCACGGTATTCGCCGGGGCGCAGATGCCCCAAGGTGAGCTGTCCTATCGCCGTACGCTTAAGGCGCACCGTTTCGAGTCCCGCTTCCTCGCACAGCCGCCTTATCTGACGGTTTCTGCCCTCGTGAAGAATTACTTCCAGCACGGACTTATCGGGTTCACTTGAAATAATCCGAACCTCCGCAGGATAGGTTTCGCGCCCGTCTATCATCATCGACGAAGTGAGCACGGTTATCTGCTCGTCCGTTATTTTTGGGCGCACACTGACGCGGTAAACCTTTGATATATGATGCGACGGATGCGTTATCGCGTTTGCGAAGCTGCCGTCATTCGTCAAAAGCAGCAGTCCCTCCGAGTCTCTGTCGAGTCTGCCGACGGGATAGACGCGGCAGCCTATGTCGCTTATAAGCTCCGCGACGCATTTTCGGTCAAGCTCGTCGCTCATCGTGGTGACATATCCGCGCGGCTTATAGAGCATTATGTATCTGCTGCCGATGCCGACACGCGTCAGCTTTTTGCCGCAGAAAATAACGGAATCGCGCTTCGGGTCAACCTTTTCACCTATCTCGGCTATGTGTCCGTTTACCTTTACCTTGCCCGCTGCGATAAATTCCTCGGCTTTTCGGCGCGACACTACACCGCAGTCGGCTATAAATTTTTGCAGTCTTACTGTTTCGTTCATATTATTTTATAACACCATAAAGGTCGACGGCATCTGTTTTTTTTACCCTCAACCTTTATTTTCCTATTTATTTGAGATTCGGCGAATTACGGCGATTACTTCGCGGAATCGGTCTTTCCGCCGTTTTTGAGCTTTGTGACCGAAGCGGACATCTTATCGATAACATCGGGAACCATATTGACAAGACGTTCAGCCGCGTTGTCGTTCGCGGTGATGTGCTTAAGCGTGACTTCGCCGTCCTTAAGTACAAGGAACGCAACGGGATTTATGGTAATACCCGCGCCGCCCGCGCCGCCGAAAAGCTCCTTGCCGTTCTTTGACGGAAAGTCGGAGCCGCCGGACGCAAAGCCGTACGTAACCTTTGAAACGGGAATAACGGTGATATTCTCGCTCAACTGCATCGGTTCGCCCACTATGGTGCTTACGTCGACAAGCTGACGAACTTTTTCGATTGTGACTGAAAGAATTCCTGATGCGGTTTTTTCACTCATTTGTTACTTCACTCTTTCGTATATTATTTCTGTTTTTTTGCTTTGTTTTGCGCAGGCTGCGCCGAATCGGTCTTTGATACTTTAAAGATTCGAATAACGAGTCCCAACAGCACCTTAAACACAAGTCTTATCGCCAACGCAAGCGCAAGACCGACAAGTCTTATCGGCACAATGTGAAATTTTATTCTGAACGACGCTTCGCCGTAACGGGCGAGAAAGTCGGGATAAACGTTTATATTGTAATTTTTCAGCGTGCACGCGGACGCGAGAGCACCGAGCATGGGGAACAGCACGGAGCTGACTTCGCCGTAATATATCGCGGTTTTTGCGGCATCTTTTTTTGCGCATCTCATGTCAAGGTCAAATTCCTCTATGATGAACGCGCGCATAAGTCCGCCGAAAAACGTGCCGATATACGAAAAGACCCGCTTTACTATCTCGATAAGTCCGTCGATACCCTCCGCTTCATAGAGAAGCTTCAGGAGATTGACGTTGTTTTTCTTCTGTGCGGGAGCACCTTGTTCGTCATCCGTCGCAGTCTGTGCCGTTTCGCCGTTTGCGCCGTCGGAAGGTGCGCCTTCGGCGGATGCAGCCGCATCTGCCGGCTTTTCTTTTTTTTCGGCGGGATAGAGCGGAATTTTCAAGAAAAGCCATCTCAGAAGAACTTCGGTTTTCTCGTCGGAATATTCTGCCGAAACGGTCACCTTTACGCACAGTGCGGCTGTGACAAGGGCAATAATGCCGAGAAGAATCCACCCGATTATTTTCAGTACGAGCAATGCCGTCACCCCGCTTGTCAGAGAATTGAAATCTGTCCGTCAATACCGGACACGTCGCTTTGTATGTTTTCGAGTGCCGCCGCTGCCGCCTTGGTGTCCTGTATTTCGGGCAGCTCGGCGAGAGTCGACATACAAAAGCACTTCAGAAAATCCGTTGTTGTACAGTATATCAAAGGTCGACCCGGTAAGTCAAGTCTTCCGCATTCTTCTATGAGATTTCTTTGGCACAGCGTGTTGATAACGCCGCCGCAGTCAACGCCGCGCACCTGTTCGACGAACGAACGCGTCACAGGCTGATTGTATGCGACCACCGCAAGCACCTCAAAGGCGGCGGAGGACAGCGGCTGATTCCGTTTCATGTCAAGCACCGCACGCACCGTTTCGGCATACTGCGGACGTGTGACAAACTGCGCCTTTGAGCCGAGAAGAAGCAATTCAACCGCGCCGTCACGCCCGTCGTACTCTTTTTTCAGCTCGTTCAATACCGCGTCAAGCCTTTCCGGAGAACAACCCAGAACATCGATAAGCCGTGCGCGTTCGACAGGCTCGCCGGAGGCAAAGATAACAGCCTCCGCCGAATTTTTGAGACTGTAGTTTTTTGCGTCAGTCAAAATCAAGCTCTCCTTCCGGCATTTTTATAAGCGTAACGGTCATTCTTTCGCCGTCGCCGTCGATGCGAATGTGATTTGTTTTTGCAAGCTCCAAGACCGCCAAAAACGCGGCGACCATGTCGGAACGGCTCTCCGACAAACGGAAAATTTCGTTCAGTGCGCGTTTTCCGGCGCGTGAGAGCATGGCGCACACCGATTTGATTTTTGCCGACACCGACACTATTTTTTTTGTGACTATCGGCCGAAAAACGTCGATGGGCGGCGGGATAAGCTTAAGCCGTTTGCCGACGACACGCATGTAGGCATTGAGCAGCTCAAGCGGGTCGTGAATACGCGTATATGTACTGTCGCCCTCAATTTTTTCCTGCGGGCGCGGTATCGAATCAAAACCCTCGGTGCGTCCCGACAGGCTCGCCGCCGCGCGCTTCATCTCCGCGTATTCTATGAGTTCGCCGGAAAGCTCACGTCTGAGTGCTTCGGCTTCTTCGTATACCGGCAGCAGCGACAGACTCTTTATATAAACAAGCCGTGCCGCCGTTTCGAGAAATTCGCTCGCAACGTCCATATCCGCCTCCTGCATCCGTTTGATATATGCGGAATACTGGTCGACAA
Source organism: Bacteroidaceae bacterium (assembly GCA_963620305.1). Taxonomy (GTDB): domain Bacteria; phylum Bacillota; class Clostridia; order Oscillospirales; family Acutalibacteraceae; genus RUG806. The sequence goes on from CAVFAD010000005.1 coordinate 22,706, forward strand.
GCTCCGTTATCGGTATGTCGTAAATATTCAGTTTGTGTTTTGTAATAAGATGAAGCAAAAGATCCATGGGCCCTTAAAAAACTTCTATCTTATATTTTATTGCTTCCATACTGTCTCCGATGCGGTTCAAAAAAACATCTTAAACGGCAGCGTGCATACGTAATTCAGTCCGTTGTAAATAAGTCCCGACAGCAGCGAAACGGGCGAAAAGCCTATTCGGTCAAAAACAAAAATAAGTACAAACAGCGCCATCATCGAATAACGCTCATAGCGAAGAAGCTTATAGTATATTCTGTCGGGCAGAACTGCGGTAAGAACGCGTGAACCGTCAAGCGGCGGTATCGGAATAAGATTGAAAACGGCAAGAGCAATGTTTACGCTTGCGGCATATCTGAAAAACATATATGCAGCCGTCGCGAGATTTTCGGGTATTCCCGTATGCACATACAGCACGTTGACAACATTCTTGCACAGCAAAAAAATCACGGTGAGCAGAATGTTTGAAACGGGTCCCGCAAGCGCGGTAAGTCCGAAATAAAGCTTTCTCTTTTTCGGCGGAAAATTGTTGATGTTCACGGGCACGGGTTTTGCATAACCGAAGCCGAAAGCAATAATCATAAGCGTGCCTATCATGTCAAGATGCGCTGCGGGATTGAGTGAAATTCGTCCGCTCAGGCGGCCTGTCGCGTCGCCGAGCCTGTTTGCCATCCATGCGTGCGCGCTCTCGTGAACGGGAAAACAGCATATAACGACAAAAGCCAGCACGCATATATTCACAACTATTGTCGCAATATCAACGTCACCGCTCAGAAATTCAAACAGTGTTGTTATCATTTTTCTTCTCACCCTTACTTGTTTTTGTTACGGTGACAAATCTGTCGGCACCGTAAAAATCTTTTGTCTTTTCGGCTTTGCCGTATCGGGAAAACAGCTCTGATACGGCATCGGACTGCCCCTCGCCGCATTCGACCGCCGCAAAGCCGCCGTCTTTTAAATGCGGGAGCCATTTTTCGGCAATCGCCTCATAAAAGACAAGACCGCCGGCACCTCCGTCAAGCGCGGAATGCGGTTCGCGCAGCACCTCTTTCTGAAGTGCGGGTATGTCTCCGCTCATTATGTACGGCGGATTTGAAACAATCATGTCGGGCGCGGGAATACCGTCGGGCATACCGTCGAGCACGTCGCAGCGAATCGGATGCACTCTGCCGTCACCGCACATAACGGAATTTTTTTCAAGAAATTCAAACGCACCGTCAAACAGTTCAAAGAGATACACATCCGTTTGCGGACACTCGCACGCAACGGTTATGCCGATGCAGCCCGTCCCGGCGCAGAGGTCGAACACCGTTTTATATCCGTTTTTTGCAGCTGTTCCGATACATATGTCGGCAAGCTGCTCCGTTTCGGGGCGCGGTATCAGCACGCCCTCTCCGACCGCAAAGCTTCTGCCGAAAAAACTCTGTTCGCCGATTATATACTGCAGCGGACGGCCGTCCTCACGTTCGGATATCATCTTATAAAACCGACGCGCTTCGTCTTCGGACACCGTTCTGCCGGAGTTCAGCAAAAATTCGGTGCGGCTTATGCCAACGGCGGTAAGACATAGGTGTAAAGCGTCAAATTCGGCATCTTCCGTCCCCGCCTTTTTCAGTTCGGCTGCGCCGCGTTCATACATCGCTCTGACGGTGTTATTCAAGAGTATCGTCCTCCGGATTGTCGGTTATTACCGCCCTGACGGAGGCAATCGCGACCTCAATCATGGAGTCGTCGGGTTCTTTTGTTGTTATGCGCTGCATCCAAAGACCCGGCGCGGAAAAAATTTTCGTTAAGATGTTGTCATGTCTGCCCGCGTATTTTATCATCTCGTAGCTTATGCCGGTAACGACGGGCAGCACAAGCAAAAGCTTTACAAAAATCCAAATTATTCTGTTCGACGAATCCGTAAGCGCGGGAAAAACAAGCGACACGACCGAAGAAACTATTATGCTCGTGATAAGCACTATAAAGATAAAGCTCGTGCCGCATCTCGGATGGAACCGACGGCAGGTACGAACGTTTTCGACCGTAAGGTCAAGTCCTTTTTCGTAGCAGAAAATCGTCTTGTGCTCCGCTCCGTGATACATAAACACGCGGCGAATCTCCTTCATCTGCGACACCGCAAGCATATATGCGATTATGATAACCGCGCGAAGAAGTCCCTCGAAAAGGGCGTGAAATTTCGCAAGCGAATCGCCGAAACAGTACTTGTCGACAACATCGACAAGGTACGTCGGCAAAAACACAAATAACACGACACCTATAACGACCGCAATAACGGACGCGATACCCGTGAGGACGGCAAACATTCTCGGTCCCATGTGATCGTTGAGCCATCTGTCGAGCTTGCTCATTTTTTCGGGGTCGGACTCGTCCTCAAGCTCTCCCGACAGCTCTGCGGAACGCATAAGCGACTTATATCCGATTATCATGGATTCGATAAAATTTACAATGCCCCTGATAAACGGCAGACCGAGAAGCTTCACCTTGTCGCGGGCGTGTTTTGTTTTGAAAAATTCGGTGATTATTTCGCCGCTTGTGTTTCGCACCGAAAGAGCCGCCCCTTTCGGTCCGTTCATCATGACTCCCTCGATAAGTGCCTGACCGCCGACAGAGGTCTTGCGTATTTTTTCCTGTTTTGAAGATTTATCTTTACCCATTAGCTGTCCTTTCCGCCCGTAAGATTAACGGTCACGACGGGAAACGATATTATTACGGTCGTTCCCTCTCCCAAGGTGCTTACCACCTCGAGCTTGCCGTGATGCATCGACACTATTTCGTCGCATACGGCAAGACCTATGCCCGAACCTTTTACGGATTTGTTTGCCTTGAAGAATTTTTCTTTGACATGCGGCAAATCCTCGGGAGAGATTCCGCAGCCTGTGTCGGCAATGCTGATTTTTACATCGTCGGCGGTCAGTGCAGCAACTATAACTATCCTGCCGCCCGGCTCCGTGTATTTTATCGCATTGTCTATAACGTTTACGAAAACCTGTTTTATTCTGTCGGGATCGCCCTGCGCCGGAGCAGGATAATCCGGTGCACTGTAAAAAATATCAATGCCCTCACGGCGCGCTCTGTCACGAAGAACGTACACCGCCTCGTCCAGTTCGGCAAGAATGTCGATCTTCTGCAGACGGAGCGACATCCGTCCGCTCTGCATGCGCGAAAAGTCGAGGAGATCCTCAACAAGCGCATAAAGACGTTCTTCTTCGTTGAGTATGACTTTCAGTCCCTCGTTGAGCGTAGGGTCTGAGCCGTTCGCGTTTAGACTCAGCAGCGTTTCCGTCCACCCCTTTATGGCAGTGAGCGGTGTACGCAGCTCGTGCGACACGGTGGAAATAAAGTCGTTTTTCAGGCGGTCGGTCTTATAAATCTCGTCCGTCATGTAGTTTATTGACTCCGACAACTCCGATATTTCGTCGTATCTGTTAGTAATATTGACTTTTTCGGTATAATTGCCCGACGCTATACGGCGCGCCGCATCGTTTATTTTTTTAACGGGTCCGACAATGGAACGGACAAAGAACAGTCCGGACAGCACGACAAGCGACAGTGCGAACAGACAGCACAACGCGGCGACAATCGCTACCTGCGCCACCTGACGGTCTACATCGAGCAGAGATATAATGTAACGCACCGCACCGTTTGACGAGCCGTCGGTCTTGGGCATAAAAACGGTAAGAGCCATAATGTGCTCTCCGTTTTCCGTAAAGCCTTTTGCGATTGCCATTCCCGCCGAGGATTCCGACGCAAGCGAATAGTCTTCGTCGTCCCCCTGAATGGCGGCAAAGCCCGTTGAGGTTGCCACTACGGTGCCGTTTTTGTCATACACCCAGACCTCCGCCGTATTGATTTCCGCGAAGTTTTCGACGTATTCCTGTGCGCGGTGCACAAAAACCTCCTCGGTGGAGTCTATGTACGCGCCGAAATACTCGGCGACGGTGCTGCTCTGTCCCATCGAAAGCAGGCGATCCCTGACGGTGTCATAGTAAAAACCGCGAATTGACAGCGTAATGACAGCCGCGATTCCCGCAAGAATTACCGCAATGACAAGAAGCGTTGTAAGCATCCACCGCGCGGTGATACCGCTTTTTATAAGCTGCTTTTTTCCTTTTTTCTTCATTACGTGAGCCATTTATAGCCTATACCCCAAATTGTGGTAAGATGACGGGGCGACGAGGGGTCTTCCTCGACTTTCATGCGCAGGCGTCTGATGTTAACATCTACTACCTTATCGTCGCCGTAATACATATTGCCCCACACGTGTTTCAGTATTTCTCCTCTTTCGAGTGCGACGTTGGGATGGGTGAAAAAATACTCCATTATCTGAAATTCAACCTGCGTCAGTTCTATTTGTTTTGAGTTTTTCGTAAGCGATCTGCTGCGCAGATTGAGGACAAAATCACCGAGCTCTATCGTGTTGCCCTTTTCGCGGCTCTGTTCCCTGTATACGCGGTTGACCGTAACGCGCCTGTATACCGCATCTATACGCGCCATAAGCTCAGATGTGGAAAACGGCTTTGTGACGTAATCGTCCGCGCCGACAAGAAGTCCCGTGACCTTATCCATTTCCTGCGTTCTCGCGGTCAGGATAATAATTCCGAGGGTACTGCTTTTTCGGCGAAGCTGCTTGCAAACCTCCAACCCGTCCACTATCGGCATCATTATATCGAGCAGGGCAATGTCGAAATTGCCGTTGTTTTCGTCATAAAGCTGCAAGGCACGTTCGCCGTTTTCCGCTTCGACAACCTCAAAGCCGTTTCTGGCAAGATTGATAACAATAAATTCACGAATTGATTTTTCGTCTTCCGCAACTAAAATTCTTTTCATCTTTATTTCTCCGTTTTTATCGGTGTGATATCCGCAAGAACCGCGTCCGCAGTAATACCCATGTCTGCGCCCGTCTGCGTTATATTGACACTTATATCCGCTCTGCGCGGCTCACCGTCAGACCCGTAAGTTGACGAAGTCAGTGCGGCATTCGGCAAAAGCGTAAACAGAAGCACGCCGTCTTTCTCTGCGGAGCCTGCGGAGTCTGCGGAGCTTGCCGACTCCGTGTTCTCTGCGGTGTCACCCTTCGCGCCGTTTTCTCTGTCCTTGCCGTCTTCGGGATAAGCGTAAAACATGATGCTGTCGGAATCCGTATCGAAGCGGATATATGCCGTTTTTCGGTATTTTTCGATATTTATGCGAACATTAAGCTCCTCGCAGACATAGAAAGTACCGATGCTTACAAGTCCTTTGCCGTCGAAATTGAAATATTCCGTTTCAAAGATGCGGTTGTCTCCCCCTTCTTTTGACGGCAGAACCTCACTCTTTTCGTACAACCGCACCTGCGGCACTTCCACCGAGCCGTCGTCGTTTATGTCCTCCGCCGTCACATGCGTCTGCCGTACGGTCGACTGTCCGAGCGGAGCACCGTTTTCATCCGAGGGACGGACAAATGCCGAGTGCGAATAATCGTAGTAAACAATCTCGGTCATATATCTGCCGTCGGAAAGCTGCGTGTCTATGTAAAATCTGTAGTTACCCGCGCGCATGTCGTGCGCATACGAAACAAACGACACGATTCTGCTGTCAAGCTGCACTTCGCTGAGCGGCACAAAACGCTCCGTGGGAATATCAAATTTCAGGCTCTTGAGCTGCGCCGCCGGCTTTTCGGAGGCAGAGTCCAAAATTGTATACAGCAATTCCTCCGCGCCGTCAAAATCGACATCGATAAAGTTGAAGCCCGAAATTCTGACGGAGGCAAGTCCCACAAAATCCTTTTTGCCGCCTTCGGTATCCGTATAGCGGTACACCGTGAGCATTTTATCCTTTTGCCCGTCGGCATATGCCCACGCAACGGCAATTTCGGCAACGGAATCCCTGTCAAAATTGCAGAACGTTATGCTGTAGACCTCGCTGCCGTTACCTTTCACGTCGGACACCGATTCCCATTCGCGTTCCGTTTCACTGTACTTCAAAAAGTGCATGCGAACCTCGCCCGACATATCCTTCGGCATGTAAAAAACGATAGCCTCATTGACACCGTCACCGTCATAGTCGTAAAGAACATATGCGGAACGGTATTCGCCCGCAATCGGACGGACAAGCGATGCTTCGTTCCCGACCGCGCTTTCAAAAGCCTTCTGAATCTCGGCGTTGTCACCGGTAAGACGCGGAGATTTTATAAGAGAATCGACCGAAAAAACATTAAATACGGAGCAGCCGAACAGCGGCACGGTCAAAAACACCGCAAGCACCGCCGCGACGGCTCGGATATATTTTTTCATACAGCCGACCTCCTTCTCATGTTTTTTGCCTGCCGAATACCGATGTTTTCCTATGCAAAATTATTTTACGGTTATAACGACCGAATAGTCTCCGCGCACCCAGCTGTCGGTAAGCGTGCGCAGAATGACCTTTGCGGGTACCGTATTTTCGCCCTTGTGCAGCTCGATTCCGTCAAGCACGGGAACCGCATAAGCGGCAGAAGAATCGATATTCATGACCGACGCTTCGGGACCGATTATCTGCACGGACTGAATTGTTTTTGTGGTTATCTCCGCGCCGTCGGGCATATTTGCGTCGCCCGCTTCGACGGATATCTCCATCCAACGCTTTGCCATACCGCTCATGTCCACGGTGACGGTAAAGCTCTTTATTTCGTCTTCGAAATTGCAGCGGATATCTTCCGTGGCAAAGGTAAAGGTATTCACTTCATTGTTGATATCCTTAAAGTCAATGCTGCCTATGGACAGTCCTTCGCTCTTGATGTGCTCGACATCGTTCGATGCAACGGTTATTTTTGCCGTTTCGGGTGAAACGGTATATTCAACGGGAGTGTCGCGATAGCTCTTGGGAGCGTTTGTGAAGTTGACTATGGGTGTGACGTCGGTGGAATAGGTAAGGCTCATTATGATGTATACTTTTGTGTCATCGGCTACGGAGACATGCGAAAAATCGGCATTTCCCGTTGAACTTACGGGCACTATCTCGGCTTCAAAGGTTTCGGTGCCCGAAAGCTGCTTGTCAACCGTTGCAACCGCCTTAACGGACGAAATCCTGTTGATTTCGAGTGCGGGACCCTTGAGTGTTATTTTCTCCTCGCTTAAAGACGGTTCATCCTCGCTGAAACCGTCGGCTACCGAAAAGTTTTCGCCCTTGTTGACCTCCTCGACAAGATCGAACTCCTTGGTAACAAGCTTGTCAAAATATACCGAGATGTATGTCTTTGAGAGATTTGTGATTTCGACTCCGTTTTCGTCAATGGAATGCGAAATAGGAAGATTGTACGTGCCTGCCGTCGAAACGGAGGCAAGGGATGCGGTAAGATTTATCTTGTCCGCGACCTCGGGATCGTTCAGAAGATAGCTTTTGCCCCTTACCGTAACATCGGCAAAATATTCCTGCTCACCGAAAATCTGCAAACCGTTATTTGCGGCAAGGCTTCCTTCCACGGACAGCCGGATCCGCACGTTTCTTATGATTTTTTCCGTGTCCTGCGTCTGAAACATAGACACTCCGCACCAGCATATTACCGCCACGATAACGGAGAAAACAAACACGTACTTATTGTTTTCAAGCAAACGCGAAAACAGTGAATCGGAGCCTTTGCCCGTTTTTTTGTTCTCAGTCATTTCCGATTTCCTCCTTTGCGCTTTCACTCTCCGCCCGTTCTGCGCTTTCGCCGACGTCCGTATCTTCGGGCACGGCGGTGCTTTCGGGCGGCACCTGCTCCGACACGGCTCCGTTTGTGCTTTCGGCAGGCTTTGACGAACCGTTTTCCGTATCCGCCGACTTGTCCGCCGCGCCGTCGGAAATAACTGCGGAGCCGACCGTTTCGCCGGCTGATTTTTCCGCATCGGAAGAAACGTTATCTTTCTGCTTTTTCCTGTCCGCTTTTTTCTCTTTTTTTGCTTTCTTCGTTTCGGCTTTCGCTTCGGCTTTTGATTTTTCTTTTTTTGCACTTTCTGCCGTTTCGTTCCCGTCACAGCTCTTTTTGCGTCTTACAAAAAGGTCCTTGGGTGTTTTTTTTCTGTCGTTTCCGTTGAGAAGATATTTACCCAGCTCCTCGCGCAGTCTGCTGTCGGTGAAGCCTCTTATAAGCTGACCGTCAACCGCGATGGAAATAGTACCCGTTTCCTCACTCGTAACGACTGCAATGGCATCGGAGTTGAGACTCGCTTCAAGCGCGGCTCTGTGACGCGTGCCGACGTTTTCGGTTATTTCACGGTCGTTTTTAAGCGGTACGACACACCTTGCGGCTACAATCCGCCCGTCTTTGAGAATGACCGCGCCGTCGTGCAGCGGAGCTTTCGGATAGAAAATGCTGCAAAGCGTTTCAAACGTTATCTGCGCGTCTATCGGCACTGCCTGCTTCATATAGTCACCGAGCAGAGTATTGCGCTGTATGAGTATGAGTGAACCGACTTTGTTGCGTCCCATTGCTCCGCAGGCTCTGCATACGCAGTTTATCATATCGACGTTTACGCTTTCCTCGGACTGGTCAAAAAGCGAAAATCTGTTGCCGAAACGTCTTTTGCCGAGCAGCTCGAGTGCCTGACGTATTTCGGCGGAAAACAGAATGACAAAGATTATCAGGATATCGCTGAACAGCTTACTGAACAGATACGTACTCGTGCTCATGCCGAGTATCGACACGACGGCGTACATCAGCGCGACGAGCACTATCCCCTTGACGACCTGTATCGCCTGAGTTTTTCTCATCTGGACAACGACGACATACACGATAAGCGCAACCACAAGTATGTCGAGTGTATCCGAAAAAAAGTTATAATTCAAAAAAACGTCCTTAAGCTGCAAAAAGAAGTTTTTTACCGTTTCTGATATCATTTCAGTCCACCACCAAAATTATTTTTCGTAAATAAGTGCGACGCAGTGACATGCCATTCCCTGTTCCGCACCCGTAAAGCCGAGCTTTTCTTCCGTAGTCGCCTTTACGCTCACGCGGGAAGTGTCCGTTTTGCACGCACGCGACAGGTTTTCGCGCATTTTTTCGGTATACAGCGACACCTTGGGAGCCTGCGCTATAAGCGTCACGTCGATATTGCCTACCTCAAAGCCGTTTTCGCCGAGCAGCCGAACACATTCCTCAAGGAGCTTTATGCTGTCCGCACCGCAAAAACGCTCATCCGTATCGGGAAAGTGCTTTCCTATGTCGCCGAGCGCGGCTGCCCCCAAAAGAGCATCGCAAACCGCATGTGTAAGCACATCGGCATCGGAGTGACCGAGAAGCCCCTTCTCGCTTGGGACTTCGACTCCGCCGAGAATAAGCCGTCTGTCCCCGACAAGTCTGTGGACATCGTAGCCGTGACCTATTCTGAACATTTCCGCTTCTCCGTTCACTCTTTTTCGCCGAGCAGCTTCTCTGCGGCTGCAATCTTCACCGCGACACAGATAACCTCCGCAGCCGCCTCTATCTCGTCCACCGTGGGGCACGACGGCGCAAGACGGATGTTCGCGTCATCGGGATCGACCCCGTAAGGATACGTCGCGCCTACGCCCGTAAGCGTCACACCGCATTCCGCACAAAGCTTTCCGACATGTTTTGCCGAACCGATATCGACATTCAGACTGATGAAATAGCCGCCTTTCGGGTCTGTCCATAAGGCAATACCCAAGCCGCCGAGGCGTTTGTGAAGCACCTCTGCCATTTTAGCGAATTTCGGTCTTAATATCTCCGCGTGCTTTGCCATCTGAGCTTTGAGATCGTCGAGATTTTTGTAGAAAAACGAATGACGGAGCTGATTGACCTTATCGTAGCTGATAATCTGAACGGTCAGACGCTTCTTGATATCCCCGATATTCGCATCGCTTGCGGCGATCGCCGAAACACCCGCTCCGGGATATGTTATTTTTGAAGTCGACGCAAACGCGACAAATCTGTCTTCCGTGCCGTATCTTTTCGCTGCATCGAACACGTTCGCAAGCTCGTCCTTTTCGTCGTAAAGGTCGTGGATTATGTACGCTTCGTCCCATATGACTCTGAAATCGTCCGCAGCGGTTTTCATTGATGCGAGACGCTCAACGGTTCTGTCGGAATATGTTATTCCGTCGGGGTTTGAATATTTCGGAACACAGAACATGCCCTTTACGGTCGGATCTTTTACGAGCTCCTCCACAGCATCCATATCGGGGCCTTCGGCGGTCATTTTTACATTCACGAATTCCGCGCCGAAATACTGCGCTACGGCAAAGTGTCTGTCGTACCCCGGGACGGCTGCGATTATTTTGAAACCGGGCACCTGCGACCAAGGCTTTGAGCCGCATGCTCCGTGAGTATAGCACTGACAGAAGTAGTCGAACATCAGGTTGAGACTGGACGAGCCGCATGCGATAACATTCTTCGCTTCGACTCCGAACACCTCGCCGAAAAGCCGTCTGCACTCCGGAATACCGCACAAAAGTCCGTAGTTGCGGCAGTCCGTGCCGTCCTCAGCCTTATAGCCGCAGCGGGACAAATCAAGATTGAAAAGTCCGTCGGAGAGATTGAGCTGCTCCGAGCACGGCTTGCCCCTTGCCATGTTTATATCAAGCTTACGAGCCTTAAGCTCTTCGTAATATTTCTTTGCTTCCTCCGCAAAAGCGCGAAGCTCCCCCGCGGAAAAATTTTCAAGTGTTTTCACATTCATGCCTCGTTTCGGAAAATCATTTGTCGCAGACTTACGGCAGCCGAACACGTGTCGGGTTCGGTTTCCGTGAGCCTACCGATACAGTTTAACACACGCGCATTAAATAATCAATAATTTTCGGCGCGAATTTAATAAAAAGTAATACTTTGTAAAGCCGGGAAAAGCGAAAAGCGAATCCGCCGACGGACGCTCCGCCGAAAAGTCTGTCCCGCTTTTTGAAGCCGAAAAAAAAAATACGGAACAGCATGAAACGTTTTTTTTACTCTGTGTTTCAACTCTGTCTTTCGGCTCCGTGTTTCGGTCGACGCAAACGCCTGCGCACAGACCCGACCGTCCGCCGTTTAAACAAGCTCGCCCGTGCAGCCGTCCGCACCGACGGATTTTATTGCGACATTCCTTATCTCGCCCGTAAGCGAACCGAGGCTCGGCACGCGGACGGGAATGTAATTTTTTGTGTACCCGTGCTGAATACCGTCTTTCGGCGTTTCGAACAAAACTTGCATAATTTTGTCTTTGTATGAATCAAGTATTTCCTCACGGACACCGTCGCATACGGTCTGCAGATGCCTGCAGCGCTGCGCTTTTTTTCCGTTTTCGATTTGATCGGGATAACCCGCCGCAGGTGTACCCTCGCGCGGCGAATACGGAAAAACATGCACTTTCATAAAGCGTATTTTTTTAACAAATTCAACTGTTTCGTTGAACATTTCCTCTGTCTCACCGGGGAACCCGACAATTATATCGGTAGTAAGTGAAAGGTCGGGGAATGCATTTTTCAGTTTCGCGCACAGCTCGGCATATTCTTCAGCCGTGTAATGCCTGTTCATTCTTTTGAGCACGGAATTACATCCGCTTTGAAGCGAAAGATGAAACTGCGGACAAAATTTTGACATTTCAGACAGGCGTTCGATTACCCCGTCCGTAATGTGGTCGGGTTCAAGCGAGCCGAGACGAATACGCTCGATACCTGCGGTTTTTTGCGCTTCGTCAAGCGCATCGCATATATTCAGTCCTATATCCGCACCGTACGAAGACAGATTTATTCCTACAAAAACGACCTCTTTATAGCCGCTGTCAGCAAGAGCGGATATTTCTTCCGTTATGTTTTCGAGCGGCTTTGAGCGCGAAAATCCTTTGGATTTCGGGATTATGCAATAGGTACAGTAACGGTTGCAGCCGTCCTGTATCTTAAGAAACGCACGGGTATGCCCATCAAAGGCGTGTATGGCGCGTCCGCTGAACGGGTCGTCCTTCAGATGCGGCAGCACCTCGGTGACACGTTTTTTTGTTCTCGAAAATTCCTCTATAAGTCGTGGCAGTTCGGCATTCGTTTTGTTGCCGACTATGATATCGGCATCGCATTTTTCGCTTGCCTCCGCCGCAAAAGCCTGCGCATAGCATCCCGTGAGCACAATTATCGCGGCAGGATGCTCATTTCTCAGGCGGCGCAGCGTCTGACGCGACTTACGGCTGCTTTCAGCCGTTACGGTGCAGGAGTTTACTATGTATACGTCCGCTTCTTCGCCGTCGGCATCCGTCACCGTATGTCCCGCCGATTTCAGCAGCTCCGCAGTTTCCTGCGTTTCGTAGCTGTTTACCTTACAGCCGAGTGTACAGAAAGCAATTTTCATTGTTGACCTCACAAAAAAAGATGATATCCGTAATTCATGCGAACATACCGCCGTAAAGAACGGAACGTCCGTACTGAAATTATAAGCCGTCTGCGCGGTTTATTCAAGAAAAAAATGAATTATCGCCGACGAGTATACATATTTTAGAACAAACAAAACTTTTTCGGAGGCAGCGAAAATGAAAAAAATATCGGTATTTTTAATTTCCGTTTTAATTCTTGCATGTTCAATTTTACCCGTGAACGCATACGGCGACTCTGCGGCGGATGCGGCAGCCGACGGCTTTACCGCAGCGGATGCCGCCGACTCGCTTCTTACCGTCAACACATCGGCGGCACTGAACATTTCCGCAAAATCGTATCTTCTCATGGACAGGAACACGGGTACGGTTTTGCTTGCAGGCAACGAACACGACCGCCTCTATCCCGCATCGGTTACAAAAATAATGTCGCTGCTGCTCATATCCGAGGCATTGGAAAGCGGCAAGCTCTCGTATGACATGACCGTTACCTGCAGCGACACGGCAGCCGAAAAGGGCGGGTCGCAAATCTGGCTCGAACCCGGCGAAACAATGACCGTACGCGAGCTTATCAAAGCCACAGCCGTCTACAGCGCAAACGACGCGTGCACACTGCTCGGCGAAACACTGGCGGGCAGCGAACGCGCATTTGTCGATATGATGAACGAAAAGGCGGCATCTCTCGGCATGAATGACACTCATTTCGACAACTGTACGGGTCTTGACGACGACACCGAAACGCATTTGACCTCGGCATACGATATAGCACTGATGTCGCGTGAGCTGATGAAGTATGATTCCATGAGAGAGTTTTACGCAATTTGGATGGACGAACTGCGCGGCGGGCAGACTCAGCTTGTAAACACAAACAAGCTTATACGGACATACAAAGGCGCAACGGGACTGAAAACAGGTACGACGTCGAAAGCGGGATGCTGCATTTCGGCAACCGCCGAACGCGGCGGATTGGAGCTTATTGCGGTAATTCTCGGCGCACCGTCGGGAACGGAACGGTTTTCTTCGGCACGGGAGCTGCTCGACTACGGCTTTGCAAAATACGAAATATATACGGCTTCACCGACACTCACGGGAGAAGAACGTGTTCCCGTCACACACGGAGTCGTTTCGGAAATAACGGTAAAAGCGGGCAGCACGGGCGAAATGCTCATTGACAAGGGCAGCAGCGGACAAATAACGGAGCGCACCGCGCTCTTTGAAAGCGTACAGGCTCCGATAAAAAACGGAGATACGGTCGGCAAAACGGAATTTTTCGTCGGCGAGACAAAAATAGGCGAATGCCCCGTGCTTGCGGCTGAAAACGCGGAAGAAATGACCCTTGCAAATGCCGTACGCTGCATTTTTGGTGCATTTGTCAGAAAATAATATGTAAATTTCGGAAGTTCCTTATTGAAATTCTATAAAATATATAGTAAAATAGCCGTGAAAGATTATTCGGAGGTCAACAATTTATGTCATTAAAGCTAAACTGCCGTTACCTTGAGGGTTTCGTCGGTGAACATGAATTAAAAGCAATTTCTCATCAGGTCAAGGCTGCGAATGCACAGCTGTACGAAAACAGCGCAGACGCGCAGGGCAACGATTTTCACGGCTGGCTCACGCTGCCCCGCGACTTTGACAAAGAGGAATTCTCACGTATAAAAAAAGCAGCCGCAAAGGTCATATCCGATTCCGAAGCTCTTGTTGTCATCGGCATCGGCGGCTCGTATCTCGGAGCGCGCGCGGCAATCGAATTTGTCAAATCAAAAAACTACAACCTCACGGCTGAAAACACGCCCAAGATATTTTTCCTCGGCAACAGCATTTCTCCCACAGAGATAAACGAAGTTCTCGCCTTCTGCAAAAATCACGATTTTTCGGTAAATGTCATTTCAAAATCGGGTACCACCACCGAACCCGCAATAGCTTTCAGAGTATTCAAAAAACTTCTTGAAGAAAAATACGGTGCGGACGCAGGCAAACGTATTTACGTAACGACCGACAGGGCAAAGGGAACGCTCAAAGGCCTTGCCGACCGCGAGGGATACGAGGAATTTGTCGTTCCGGACGATGTCGGCGGCAGATATTCCGTACTCACTGCGGTCGGACTTCTTCCCATTGCCTGCGCGGGCATAGACATCGACGCGCTCATGAAAGGCGCGGCGGATGCGATGGATAAATATTCGTCGGGCGATGTCCTTACAAATGACTGCTGCAAATATGCCGCAATAAGAAACATTCTTTACCGCAAGGGCAAATGTGTTGAAATGTCCGTTGCGTACGAACCCGACTATACCATGATGAACGAATGGTTCAAGCAGCTTTTCGGCGAGAGCGAGGGCAAGGACAACAAGGGAATTTTTCCCGCGTCGGCTGTTTATTCGACGGATCTTCATTCTCTCGGACAGTACGTTCAGGAGGGCAGAAGAATTTTATTCGAAACGGTGGTAACGTTTGCCGAGCCGAAAACGGATCTCACGATAGAGGCGGACAGTGAAAATGCCGACGGACTCAATTTCCTCGCAGGCAAAACGATGTCATACATCAACCGCATGGCATTCCAGGGAACGGTGCTTGCGCACTGCGACGGCGGGGTACCCAATATCGTACTTGAAGCGGATAAAATGGACGAATACAACCTCGGTCAGCTCATATACTTCTTCGAAAAGGCATGTGCCGTTTCGGGATATCTGCTCGGCGTAAATCCGTTCGATCAGCCGGGCGTCGAAAGCTACAAGAAGAACATGTTCGCACTTTTGGGCAAACCCGGCTACGAAGAGCTTGCATGCAAGCTTGCGGAGCGAATCAAGTAAAAATTCCGGAAAATAATATAAATCGAAAGGAACAAAAAAAATGGTTAAACTTTTAATCGGCGAAAAAGGAACAGGCAAAACAAAAAGACTCATCGACTGCGTGAACAGTGCCCTCGCAGCCTCGAACGGTCACGTTGTTTGCGTGGAAAAGGACGATCTTCTCCGTTATCAGGTGAATTACAAGGTAAGACTCCTTGCCGCAAGCAACTACGGCATATCGGGATACGACGCATTTTACGGCTTTTTGAGCGGTCTGTGCGCAGGCGACCACGACATAACCGACATTCTCGTTGATGCCACCCTTAAAATAGGCGGCAGAGATTACGCGGAGCTTGCCGCTTTCCTTGAAAAAATTGCAAGGCTCGGCAAGCTCACCGAAACCACATTCGTTTTCACCGTTTCCACCGATAAAGAAAATCTTCCCGCTTCGATTTTTGAGTGCTGCGAAGAAATCTGAGCAAAAATATTGTCGGAATAACCGAAAAAGCGGATTTACTGTTGACAAACGGTAAATCCGCTTGTATAATAATCAGTGCGTTTGTGCGTAAAACGCTAATTGTCTTTCGGAGGAGCATCTGTGTTTATTGAGCTTGAGGGCGTTTTTGCCCGCGAGGGTGAAAGAAAAGATATAGACAGCACCTTTCCGATAGACGATATCGGCTTTGTCTCTCCCGTCAGGGTAACGGGCGAAGTCGCTAACAGAACAGGCATTGTTTATCTCGACGCACGCGCGGAATTTGACTATTCCACTTTCTGCGCAAGATGCGGCAAGCCGCTGCTGCGGCACGCGCGCGTCCCGATCCGTCACATTCTCGTGTCCCACCTCGACAGCGAAAATGATGATGACGATTATATTATTGTGGATAATATGCGTTTTGATCCGGACGGGCTTGCAACAGAAGACATTTACCTCGCTCTGCCGCCGCGTTTTTTGTGCAAGGAAGACTGCAGGGGACTTTGTCCCGTCTGCGGCAGCGATCTCAACTGCGGCGGTTGCGGCTGCAAAAAGCCGACCGATGCACGTTGGGACGCACTTAAAGATTTGCTTAATTAGCTCATATTAGGAGGATAAATAAAATGGCAGTACCTGCAAGAAGAGTTTCAAAGGCAAGACGTGACAAGAGACGTCAAAACGAATCCAAGGTTGCACTTCCCGCTATTGTAAGATGCAAAAACTGCGGCGACTTCATGAGAGCGCACAGAGTTTGCCCCGTCTGCGGCTATTACAACGGACGTCAGGTCATCGCCGTGGAGGAGAACTGACCGTTCACGGCGGCTGTCACTCTGCATTGACTTTATCGGCGTAGGTGGAGAAGGAGCGTTCTTCCCCGCCTTTTTGCTGTTAAAAATAACATGCTGCTTTATTTCTTTGCAGCCATTATGCTGCCCTGCGGCTGCAGCTGTCCGACTTCGGGTATGAACGCACCGTAAGCCGTTCGGGCGGAACACCGCGTTGCGGTGCAGCAAATTAAATTCAGGTATCACACTATGTCCGTAAAAATTTTCAGTGTAACAAAAGGCTCTCCGTGCTGGAAAAAAGGCTTTCGCGCGGGGGACAGTCTTGTTTCCGTCAACGGGAATGAGATAAACGACGTGCTCGACTACAGATTTTATACCGAGGGAAAAAAGCTGAAGCTGTGCCGCGTCACATCCGACGGAAAAACAAAAAATTGCACGCTTCACGGCATTGAATCCTGCGACGAGACAGGTCTGGAATTTGAAACTTATCTTATGGATAAGCACATGTCGTGCAAAAATCACTGTATTTTCTGCTTTATAGACCAGCTGCCGAAGGGACTGCGCCCGTCGCTCTACTTTAAGGACGACGACTCGCGGCTTTCTTTCCTGTTCGGAAATTATATCACGCTGACCAATCTCACGGAACACGACGTGGAACGCATCATAAAAATGCACATCAGTCCCATAAATGCGTCTGTTCACACAATGAACCCGGAATTGCGGGTCAGGATGATGAAAAATCCTCATGCAGGCGAGGCTCTTTCCGTTCTCGGGCGTTTTTCGGATGCGGGTATCGCGATAAACGCGCAGCTTGTTCTGTGTCCGGGAATAAACGACGGCGACGAACTGCGTTTTTCGCTCGAACGGCTCGCCGCTCTCGGCTCGGTGCGAAGCATTGCAGCCGTTCCCGTCGGACTTACAAAATTCAGAGACGGACTTTTTCCGCTTCACAAATATTCAAGAGACGAGGCAAGAGCCGTACTGAAAATTTTCGATGAATTCAATGCGTCGTATACGGCTGACGGACGCGAACGCATAGCGTTTCCCTCGGACGAGTTTTATCAGCTTGCCGAACTTCCGTTCCCCGATTTTGAGTATTACGGCGATTTTCCGCAGATTGAAAACGGTGTAGGCATGACGGCATCGTCAAAGCACGATTTTTACTGCGCACTCGAAAATGCGGATGCCGACACAAAGCCGCGCAGCTTTGCGCTTGCAACCGGATATGCGGCATACGACCTTATATCCGAGCTTGCCGATGCATTCTGCAAAAAATTCACTGAAACGCACATAAAAGTCTACCGCGTAAAAAATACGTTTTTCGGCGAAGATGTCACTGTCGCGGGACTTCTTACGGGCACAACACTCCGCGATGAACTGAAAAAAAGCGGTTTCGGTTACGGCTCTCTGCTGCTGCCCTCGTCTATGTTTAAGGGACCGGACGAGCCTGTTTTTCTCGACGATGTGACGAAGGAAGAACTTGAAAACGAACTGGACACGCATATAATTATCACGCCGTGCGACGGATACGGCATATTTGACAGCTTTATTGAGCAGTAAAAACGGAGGTGTTTTTATGGGAAAACCGATAGTTGCGATAGTCGGCAGACCGAATGTCGGCAAATCAACGCTTTTCAACAAGCTTTCGGGCAAGCGTCTTTCGATAGTTGACGACACACCGGGAGTTACACGCGACAGAATATATGCCGACTGCGAATGGCTCGGCAGAAGCTTTCTTATTATTGATACCGGCGGTATTGAGCCGTATTCCGACGATATAATTCTTTCGCAAATGCGCAGTCAGGCGCAAACCGCCATAGACAGCGCGGATGCTATAATTTTCGTCTGCGACATAAAAACGGGAATCGTCGCGACCGACGCAGAAGTTGCATCAATGCTTATAAAGAGCGGCAAACCGATAGTTCTTTGCGTCAACAAATGCGATTCGCTCGGCGCACCGCCTGCGGATTTTTACGAGTTTTACAACCTCGGCTTGGGCGACCCCGTCGCGGTTTCGTCCGTACACGGGCACGGAACGGGTGACCTGCTTGACGAAGTAATAAAGCTTCTGCCCGAAGAAAAAGCGGAGGCGGAGGATGACGATTATGTCCGTGTTGCCGTCATCGGAAAACCTAACGTCGGGAAATCGTCACTTGTCAATGCGCTCTGCGGTGAAGAACGCATGCTCGTTTCGAATATCGCGGGAACGACACGCGACGCAACGGACACCGCCGTGTGCAACAGGCACGGCAGATTTATGTTCATCGACACGGCAGGACTGCGGCGCAAATCAAAAGTCGACGACCGGATAGAAAAATACAGCGTTCTGCGCGCAGTTGCCGCAGTGGAACGCGCCACCGTATGCGTCATTATGATAGATGCGCTCGAAGGCTTCACAGAGCAGGACTCAAAGGTCGCGGGCATTGCGCATGAAGCGGGGAAGGCATGCATTATCGCCGTAAACAAATGGGACGCCTACGAAAAAGACGGACGCACGATGGATGCGTACAGGAAAAAGCTCATGAACGATTTTTCGTTTATGTCCTACGCGCCGATTATTTTTATTTCGGCAAAAACCGGTCAGCGTCTCGACCGACTTTTTGAGCTTATAAAATTTGTCGACGACCAAAATGCCGTCAGAATCCCCACGGGCAGACTGAATCAGGTGCTTGCCGATGCCGAAGCACGAGTGCAGCCGCCGACGGATAAGGGCAAGCGGCTGAAAATCTTCTACATGACACAGGCTTCGACCCGTCCGCCGACGTTTGTAACGTTCGTCAACAGCAAAGACCTGTTCCACTACAGCTATCAGCGGTATATCGACAATCAGATCCGCGAGGTGTTCGGACTTGAGGGCACTCCGACGCGGCTCGTTATAAGAGAACGCGGAGACAAATAGCTTCCCTAAGCAAAGACTGTATTTCACAGCGCACCGTTTCGGTGCAGAGAGAAATACAGTCTGTTTTTTTCGTCGGTTCGTCGGTTCGGGGTTATTCTCTTTTTCAGCTGCGGTTTGCAGGTCTACCGCCCGTTTTCCGAGGCAGTCTGAGGAGACTGCTTTTGTTTTGCGGAGAGATTTTCCGCAACATGCTTTTTTATAGCGTCAAACGACTCGTCGCTGATTATGTGCT
The DNA here is from genome assembly GCA_963620305.1 of Bacteroidaceae bacterium. Classification (GTDB taxonomy): domain Bacteria; phylum Bacillota; class Clostridia; order Oscillospirales; family Acutalibacteraceae; genus RUG806. The sequence continues at coordinate 42,212 of CAVFAD010000005.1, forward strand.
CCATTTTGCATGCATCCTCGGCGGCGGTTTCGGGACACACTCCGAGCCGCTGCAGAAAATCGTTCAGGAGCGTATGCCGTTCATAGATTTTCGTCGCGCGTTCAAGTCCCTCGTCGGTAAGCGTTATATATCCCGCCCTGTCAACGGTAATAAAACCGCCGTTTTTGAGTATGCCCACCGCGCGGCTGACGCTCGGTTTTGAAAACTCCATGTATTCCGCAATATCAAGCGAACGTACGGCACCTTTTTTTGAAAGCAAAAGTATCGTTTCGAGATACATTTCGCCCGATTCCTGTATTTGCATCGTAAATTCCTCCGTATCAATAAATCAATCGGCTTGCGCCGACGGCACCGAGCAGCTGCCTATCCACATATCCTCCCACTTTACACCGGATATCTGTTCAAGCCGCGCTTTTTCTTCCTCCGTAATTTCATACGCGCCGTTTTTGCGTTTTTCTCTGATCACGCGCTGAATCGTTTCATGGTCGCTTTTCGTCATTTTGAACCTGTTCACAAGAATCCAAGTCAAAATGCCGAACAAAAGCGGCATATACGTAAATATGAGCCGAATGCCGAAAACCGTCTTCGCCGACTGGAATTGCGGCTCTTTTTTATTTACGTCGTAACCGAAAAATTTGAGCATAAAGCCTAAAATTCCCGTCATAAAGCTGTTCACCGTCTTTGTGACGAACGAACGGAAAGTCGAAATGGTGCCTTCCCTGCGCCGTCCCGTAATGAGCTCGTCTACGTCCGTAATATCCGGCTGAATGGTTTCGACGGCAAATCCCGGTCCCGAAAAACCGAAATTATACAAAATTGCGGCAAGATAAATGAACGCAACGGGTGTTTTTTCGTTTATAAACGAATAAACGGCAAGACCCGCCGTCATGACAGGCGTAAACAGCGTTCCCGAAATACGTTTGCCGAAATATCTGTTAAGAAAGTAGTTTGCGGGCGAACCCATAAATTCGGCGACACCCGCGACGGCATTCAGGATGTTGAAGTGTGAGTATTTATCCGCTATGCTTATCATGAAATACTGATCGGCATACTGATAAAAGCTCGAACGGAACGAGTTAAAAAGCGCGATGAAAAAGTATTGCCTGAACGCCTTGTTTTTGAAAACAAGCGAATATTCCCTGAAAAAATACCGCGCGTCAAACGGCTCAAAATGTTCGCCGAGGGAGGACGGCTCCCGACATCTGAAAAAATTGACTATCGGACTCCACACAAACCACAGCGCGAGGATTATTCCGCAGAACATGTATTTTTGACGGTCCGAGGGACTCGGATTGTTCATGTTCGTGCCGCCGAGCACAAGTCCCATGAACAGAAACGACGACACCTGCCCTACCGAATTGAACGCGTATTCGACAATTTTGTACTGCGTCCGTCTGAAGTAATGCGGCTCGATTGTGGGCAGCATGGCAACATGCGGCACGCTCATAACGGTATACGCGGTAGAATAAAGAATCGCCGTAAAAAGATAATATGCAAATATCGCCGCCGTGTTCCCGCCCGACGAAATGCCGAAGGAGCACCATTTCATTATGTATGCGAAAAAGAACGGAACCGCGCCGGCAAGCACATATATCCTGTGCTTGCCGTATTTTGAACGCGTTCTGTCGGTGATTATTCCCATGGCGACATCTGACACTGCGTCGATAACGCCGTTTATCATGCCGAGCGTCCCCGAAAGTGCCGTGCTCAGTCCTTCGACGAAATTGAGGTACTGCTGATGATAGAGGTTTATGGGATACCCCGCACCGCCGAGCGTAATGTTGACGCAGGTATAATTTACCATAGGTGTGATAAATTCCTTTACGTTTCCCTCTATGCCGACTGCATTTTTTATCTTTTCGACCGCGCCCACGGGCATCACTTCCAATCAACAGTTCACTGCCGCAAATATATAGAATATGATAGCACATTTAAAACAAAATTGTCAAACAAAAACACGACATGTATTGCCCGTTTTTTTGTGCAAAAAGCTAAAAAAGGTATTGCATTATTTTTGTTGATATGTTATACTTTTCCTTGTGCTGTTTAAGAAAAACTGTTCAATTTATCACAGCAGTCTGAGAATATATATATCGGAGGTCTTTTTATGAAAGCTTACAGTGCAGAAAACATTCGCAACATTTGTTTGGCAGGTCACGGCGGCAGAGGCAAAACCACTCTCGCCGAGGCTATGATATATCTTGCGGGCGGCAGTGACCGCTTGGGCAGAGTTGCCGACGGCAACACGGTCATGGACTTCGACGCGGAAGAAAAACGCCGTCACAACTCCGTTGCATCGGCTGTTTGCCCCGTCGAGTGGCGCAACAGAAAGATAAACATAATCGACACTCCCGGTCTTTTCGACTTCGCGGCAGGCATGGCTGAGGGTATCAGAGCCGCCGAATCCGTTCTTATCGTTTTGCAGGCAGGCTCAGGTGTTGATGTCGGCGCGGAAAAGGCTCACGACGCGGCTGAGGCACGCGGAATGGCAAAATATATAATCGTCACGCGCTGCGACGCGGAGCATGCCGACTTCTACAAGACGGTCGACGCTCTCAAAGAGGAATACGGCACTGCCGTATGCCCCATCGTAGTACCCTTTATGGCAGGCGACAAGGTCGACTGTTACGTTAACTTCCTGCAGAACAAGGCATTCAAATACGCGGACGGCAAGGCGACGGAGGTCGCAATGCCTGACGACGACAGAATCAAAACAATTCACGAAGCGTTTACCGAGTCCGTCGCAACGGCTGACGACGAGCTTATGATGAAGTTCTTCGACGGCGAAGAATTTACGCACGACGAAATAGTGGCTGCGCTTTCAAAGGGTGTTGCGGACGGTACGGTTATGCCCGTCTACGCATGTTCCGGTTACACACTCGAGGCTGTTGACCTCGTACTCAACGGCATTACAAAGCTCGCTCCCTCTCCCATTGACAGAAAAGAGACGGCTCTCGACGCGGACGGCAGCGAAGTCGAGCTCGAATGCAAAGAGGACGGTCCCCTTGCGGCGGTGTGCTTTAAGACGGTTGCCGACCCCTATGTCGGTAAGATGAGCTACATCAAAGTAGCGTCGGGCAAAATAACCGGCGACACGCCGTGCTACTGTGCAAGAACCGGCGCATCGCAGAGAATGGGAAAAATGGTAATTCCCAAAGGCGGCAAAACCGAGGACACAACGTCCATAGTTGCAGGCGATATCGCGGTTATCACAAAGCTTGAAAACTTCAAGACGGGCGACACTATCTGCAGCGAAAAGGCTCCCCTCTCCCTCACGGGTCCCGTATTCCCCGAGCCCTGCCTTTCGATGTGCATAAACGTAAAGAAAAAAGGCGAAGAAGAAAAGGTCGCGATGGGTCTTAAAAAGCTTTCGCACGAAGACCCCTCGATAAGATATTTCACAAATGACGAAACAAGAGAGCAGATTCTGTCCGGACTCGGCGAGCAGCACCTTGACCTTATAGTAAACAAGCTCAAAACTAAATTCGGCGTTGAAATTACACTCACGACACCGAGAGTAGCTTACAGAGAAACAATAAAGAAGACCGTGCAGATTCACGGCAGACACAAGAAGCAGTCCGGCGGACACGGTCAGTTCGGCGACGTATGGATTCGTTTTGAGCCTAACGGCGAGGGCGAGCTTGTGTTCGAAGAAGAAGTTGTCGGCGGCTCCGTGCCCAAAAACTTCTTCCCCGCGGTCGAAAAGGGACTCCGCGACTGCGTCACAAGAGGTATCGTTGCGGGTTATCCCGTTGTCGGCATAAAAGCGGTGCTTTACGACGGCTCTTACCACCCCGTCGACTCGTCGGAAATGGCATTCAAGACGGCGGCGTCCCTTGCATTTAAGCAGCTGAAGGACACCGCTAACCCCGCAATACTCGAGCCTATCGGCACGCTTAAAGCCTACATGCCCGACGACAACCTCGGCGACATCATGGGCGACATCACAAAGCGTCGCGGCAGAGTGCTCGGCATGGGTCCCGCAGACAAGCCGAAGATGCAGCTTCTCGAAGCCGAAGTTCCTATGGCTGAAATGGGCGATTTTGCGATAACTCTCCGCAGTGTCACCGCAGGCAGAGGATATTTCTCACTCGAATTTGCAAGATATGAGGAGGCTCCCGCAGCAGTTGCTCAGAAAGTCATCGAAGAAAGCAAAATGGAAGATTACGACGTCGACTGATAACACAGCTCTCTGACATAATTCAAATAACCAAATAAATCGAACGGCTGTACGGCACAAAAAAAAACGTGTCCGCAGCCGTTTTTTCGCCGCAGAAACCGTAAGCTGACGGGTCTGCTTTTCACGTTTTTTCTTTTACCGCAAATATCGCGCAGGCAAGATTCCGCTTGTTCATATGCGTTCTTTTTTCATGCGCCGCGTCATATATTTTATTGACATACAACCCGAACGGAAAGGACGGAGGGGCAAATTCCCCCGAAAAAGACATGAAAAGAGCAATAATTTTTGCGGTAATACTTGCCGTTATGATGCTGACCGTACCTGCGGCAATGTGCGGAAACCGTGCTGCGGGCAACACTGCAGCGACGGGCAAAACGGAGACGGAATCCAAAACCTGCCGCACGGAAAATAACGACTCTGCAAAATCGGACGAAAAAATCCGCGTATGGTTTCCCGATAAAAAAGAAACGGTCGAAACCGACCTGCGCTCGTATCTTATCTGTGTAACTGCGGGCGAAATGCCGGCAGCATACGAACAGGAGGCGTTATGCGCACAGGCTTTGGCTGCCGCAACGCTTGTAAGACGCCTGATAAAAGAGGGAAACGAAATAGAGGGTTCGGACGGCGCGGTCGTTGCCGCAGACGCAAGTACGAATCAGGCATATATGAGCGAGGACGAAATGAAAAAGAGGTGGGGCGACGATTACGAAAAATGGCACTCGCGCATCGTTAACGCGGTGGACACCGTGATAGATTACGAGATAGTATATGACGGCGAGCCTATCCTTGCCGCATTCCACGCGATAAGCTCCGGCACAACCGAAAACGCCGAAAACGTGTGGGGCAAAAGCCTGCCGTATTTGACAGAGGTGGACAGTGCGGGAGACAAGCTTGCACCGAACTATGCCTCAAGCGTAACCGTGAGCGAAACGGAATTAAAAAAAGCTCTCGGAATCGAGAGCGAAAAAACAGGTACGGAGCTTATAAAAGACGCACGGTACACTTCATCCGGAACATTGACGGATGTTGAAATAGGCGGAAAATCTTTCACCGGAGCGGAACTTCGCAAAGCTTTTTCTCTGCGCTCCGGCAACATAAAATTTGAATTTGAGGACGGCAGCGTCACACTCTCCGTAGTCGGCTACGGTCACGGGATAGGAATGTCGCAGTACGGTGCGGACTACTACGCGCGGCAAGGGTATACATGGAGAGAAATTATCGCTCACTACTACCCCGGCACGGAAATTAAAAAGATTTCGGAATAGACATTCAGGAATTCAAAAACGCGTTGAGTATTGCGGCAGCCGTTCGTCTGTCGCTGTCGGGCAATTCCGCAAGTTGCTCCCACAGGCTGTCAAGCGTTATGTTCTCGGGAATGTTTTCAGTCAGAATATCATTCGGTAAAACATTCAAAACAGAACAAATTTTCTGTACCGACACAATCCGCGCATTCGCGGTTCCTCTTTCGATATCCGCATATGCGCGCTCCGACAGTCCCGCACGTTCGGCGACTTCGGCTTGGGTAAGTCCCGCCCGTTTGCGAAAACCGTATATTTTGTCACCTATCAGTCGCAAATCAAAAACAAGCATTTTTCTTCCCCGTTTTTACCTTTATATAAGAATTATACTTCCTTTTCGGGTTGACAAACAGGCAGTATAATGCTATATTATAGGTTGTATTCTTCTTTTTTTACACGATTTACAAATTGCGAAGAATACAATAAAAAACAAGGAGTGCAATTATGACCAAGAAAAACCTGCCGACGCTGTACGCGCTGCTGCTTGTTGTCTCCGCCCTTTTCGCCGCCGCACGGCGGCAGAAGACCGCCGACGTTGTAAGCCGTCGGCGGTCTTCTGTTATTTTGCAGTTAAAAAAGTGGTTTTAAAGTTTAAGCTGACGGGAGTCAAACCCATGCCGCCCGTCAGTGTCCCCTTTCGGCACTTTTCGCCCTTTTCGTCTTGACTGGCGTCAGCAAGCCTTCGCCTCAAAAGACGAAAATTGCTCGAAAATTAACTGCTGCCGGGTGCAAAGCAGTTTTGCCTGAGCCGATTTATATCAGGCAAGGCAAAACCCGAAGCGAATACTTGACGTATTTGCGAGGGGTTTAACGCAGCATGGGCGGAAATCAGCCTGTCAAAACCAACACGGGTTCGACTTCCGTCAGCTTAATAAGCATTGCCCCATACAACCATTTTCCATGCCTTTTCACCGCAACATACGCATTTATCGGAAAGCTCCTCCTGCTCAAACGGGATGCAGCGCGAGCCGACACCCGTAAGCTCCTTTACTTTATCCTCACATTCCTCTTTTCCGCACCACATTGCCTTGACAAAGCCGTCGCCGTGTTCGGCAAGAGCCTGTTTTATTTCGTCAACGGTAGTGCATCTGTAGGTTCTGTTTTCAATGTTTTCAGAAGCTCTGTCATAGAGAGCCTGACCGAGTTCGTCGAGAAGCTTTGATATCTCCGATTCAAGCTCATCGAGCGAAACAACGTATTTCCGGCGGTTGTCACGGCGTACGATAACGCACGAGTTGTTCTGTATATCCTTGGGGCCGAGCTCAAGGCGAAGCGGCACACCCTTCATCTCGTATTCGGCGAACTTCCAGCCTGCCGAATTTTCGGACGTGTCGCACTTTACTCTGAATCTTGCTTTCAGTCTGTCTGTTACCTCGAGTGCTTTTTCGATAACACCCGCTTTATGCGCGGCGATAGGCAGAACAACCACCTGAATCGGCGCAATCTTCGGGGGAAGAACAAGTCCGTCGTTATCGCCGTGGGACATGATGACCGCGCCTATAAGACGTGTGGTGCTGCCCCATGAGGTCTGATGAACGTATTGCAGCTTGTTCTCCTTGTCGGTATATGTCATGTTAAACGCGCGGGCAAATCCGTCGCCGAAATAGTGTGACGTGCCTGCCTGCAGCGCTTTTCCGTCGTGCATGAGTGCTTCGATGGCATATGTCGATTCCGCGCCCGCGAACTTATCGCTCTCTGTCTTCTTGCCCTTTATAACGGGCATATTGAGGACATCGCGGCAAAAATCGGCATAGACGTTGAGCATGCGCTCCGTCTCCTCGATTGCCTCCTCTGCTGTCGCGTGGACGGTATGTCCCTCCTGCCACAGAAATTCTCTCGAACGCAGAAAAGGTCTTGTCGTTTTTTCCCATCTTACGACATTGCACCACTGATTGTAGAGCTTGGGAAGGTCTCTGTAAGAATGAACGATATTTGCATAATGTTCACAGAAAAGCGTTTCCGACGTGGGACGCACGCAAAGACGCTCGGGGAGCGGCTCATTGCCGCCGTGAGTAACCCATGCGACTTCGGGTGCGAAGCCCTCGACGTGGTCTTTTTCTTTCTGCAAAAGCGACTCGGGAATAAACAGCGGCATATAAACATTTTCATGTCCGAGTGCCTTAAAGCGTTCGTCCATCTGCTTCTGAATAAGTTCCCAAATTGCATAGCCGTAGGGGCGGATGATCATGCAGCCTTTAACGCTTGAATAATCCACGAGATCGGCTTTTTTGCACACATCGGTGTACCACTTAGCAAAATCGTCCTCCATTGAGGTTATGGCTTCTACCATCTTTTTTCCGTCTGCCATAAATTTATCCTTTCAAACTCTGCCTGAAACGCGAAATGATTATTTGTTTTTGAACATGTTGAAGATATCAATAACATCGTTTTCGTCAACACCGTTGTCGGACTGTGCCGAAGATGACTGCTCGCTCTGAGCGGAGGACTTGACCTCATTCGGCTGCGCCTGCACGTCACCGTCCGAGCCGAACCCCGTGGCAATAACGGTAACGACCATTTCATCGTCAAGGGACGAGTCGGTGGAAACACCGAAGATAATATTTGCGTCTATATCCGCGGCATTCTTGACAATCGTAGCCGCAACGTCGACATCGTCGAGCGTGATATCGTTAGACGCGGAAATAAGGATAATGACACCCTTTGCGCCCTGAATGGTTGTTTCGAGCAGCGGACTCGAAATAGCGGCATTCGCGGCGGTTTCGGCTTTGTCCTTGCCCTGCGCTCTGCCGACACCCATGTGTGCATGACCCGCGTCCTTCATTACGGAGGTAACGTCCGCGAAGTCGAGGTTGATGATGCCGGGAATCTTTATAAGCTCCGCAATGCTCTTTACGCCGAGACGAAGTACATCGTCGGCAATCGAGAATGCGTTGAGGAATGTTATCTTCTGATCCGAAACGAGCTTAAGACGCTCATTGGGAATAACGATAAGGCTGTCGACATGCTGAGCAAGCTCGGCAATGCCGGACTCCGCCTGCTGCATGCGGCGTCTGCCCTCAAATTCAAAGGGCTTTGTAACTATACCGACGGTAAGGATACCCTTATCCTTGGCAAGCTGCGCGATAACGGGAGCCGCGCCCGTACCCGTGCCGCCGCCCATACCTGCGGTAATGAACACCATATCGGTACCCGCGAGAGCCTCGTTGAGAGCCTCCATGCTCTCCTCGGCTGCTTTTTTTCCTATTTCCGGTTTGGAGCCTGCGCCCTGACCCTGAGTAACTTTTTCGCCTATCTGAATTTTTGTGGTTGCCTTTGAGCTGATAAGCACCTGTTTATCGGTGTTTACGGCAATAAACTCAACACCCTGAACGTTTGACTCCACCATGCGGTTGACGGCATTTCCGCCGCCGCCGCCTACGCCGACAACCTTTATCTGGGTAACAACATCGTATTCGGTCGACATTTCAAAAGCCATATTTTAAACCTCCGTCTTCTTAATAGAAACGCTGATTTTCAACAATTTATCATATAGTATCATATTCATTTACGAATTTCAAGCGGAAATACAATATTTTGATTATTTAATAGATCGGCTGCTGCGGAGCATGACGCGCTTTGCGCCGACACGGGCAAGGCTGCAAAGCTGTCCGCTTTACCTCTCTTTGTTTGTAAAGCAAAAATCTTTACAACATTCCGACACGCTGCTCCCCTCTCCGTCGGAGCGGTACACCCCAAACATCAGTTATCCGTCAGAACCGTCGGAACGTCCTGTTCGGCGGTCGACGATGCCTCCGCTATGCTTGCGGCTTCGCTTGCCGCGTCTATCGCCTTTTGCGAACGCACGTATGCCTTTGTGCCCTCGGTAAGGTCAATGACCGTTCTGTCGCCCTCGACAGGCGCGGAGGAATTATCGGCAAGCACCTCTTTTGCGAAGCGCACCTTTGCAGCCGCCTTTGAAAGAGCACCGAGCTTAAGGTCGATGGCATAATCCACCTCGACCGTAACATCTCCGTTCTCGGAAACGGTGCATGCCGTTATGTTCCTGATGCCGTTTTCCTCAAAAGCGCAGGCAAGCTCCGAAAGATACTGCAGCACGTTTTCACCCTCGACCGTCACCGTTTCGCCGGGAACACCGCCCGTGATATTGACACCCTTAAGCACCGCGACACCGTCGGCGGGGAGCGAGGACACCTGCTCAAGCACCTTTCCGTTTTTGTCGATAAGAACAAACCCTGCCGACGTTTGCGCCGCCATAGCGGGACGCGTATACTCGACGGTTATCGACACCGTATCGGGCAGACAGCGTTTTACGGTGCAGCTGCCGACGTACGGCAGCAGTTTTTCTACCTTTCGGGCAACCTTTTTTGCACTGAATTCAAACAGTCCTCCGCCGGTCTTTATACCCGACGCTTCGATTATGTTATCGTCCGAATACCGTTCCGCGCTGTTTTCGACGGTGACCGATTCCGTTTTGAAAAGAAACTTCACCGAAAACACCGTTCCTACCGAAGCGAGCAGCAAAAGCGCGCATACGATGATCAGCGCGTCGCGTCTTTTTCTTCTTTTTTTCCGTCTTCCCGAGCTGCGTTTCAGCTCACTGCCCCTGTTTACGGGTGCGGCGCGAACACTGCCGCGTTTCTCTCTTTCAGTCATTGTTATCTGTCCTTTTTATTTTTGCGTTGAGTCTCGAAAGAACCCTTTCGGGACACTCGTAGCCGCGGCATATATGACCGCTGTCGGAAACCGTTGTCGTTCCCTCTGCGGCAAGACCCGCGATAATAAGTGCCATGCCGCCGCGAAGATCGGGCGACACGACCGATGCGCCGTGCAGCGACGGCACTCCCTCGATTACAGCCATTCTGCCGTCCGCATTTATTTTTGCGCCGAAGCGCGTCAATTCTCCGATGTATTTATATCTGCTCTCAAAAATGGTTTCCACGACAAGAGACGTTCCCGACGCGACCGTAAGCATAGCCGTCACGGGTGCCTGTATGTCGGTGGGAAAGCCGGGATACGGCATGGTACGTATCATTTTTACGCTTTTCAGCCTCCCGGGTGCGCAAAGCGCAATATGTCTGCCGTGCACGTCGACTCTGCAGCCGCTTGCTTCAAGCACGTTGAGCACGGGTTCCAAATGCGCGGGAATCACGTTTGAAAGCTCCACACTTCCGCGCGTACATGCCGCTGCGGCAAGATAGCTTGCCGCGACTATTCTGTCGGGAATAACCGTATGCTCCGCACCCGTCAGCTCACGCACACCCTCTATAACCACCGTACTTTCGCCCGCACCCGCGATACGCGCGCCGCCCCTGTTGAGAAAATCGGCAAGGTCGCTTATTTCAGGCTCACGCGCCGCGTTCGTTATCACGGTGACACCGTCAGCAGCAGCAGCGGCTATCATAATGTTTTCAGTTGCGCCGACGCTCGGAAACGAGAGATTTATTTTCGTCCCGCGGAGCCTGCCGTCGGCTCGGCACTTCACAAGACCGTATTCGGACGTAACCTCCGCGCCGAGCTTTTCGATTCCGTCGAGATGAATATCTATCGGCCGCAGACCTATATCGCAGCCGCCCGGAGTCGAAAGCGACACTTCTCCCGTACGCGACAGTATCGCACCGAGAAAAATAACCGACGAGCGCATTTCGCGCATCAGTTCATCAGGAATTTCATTCTGCGTTATAACGGAGCTGTCCACCGTCACGGTGTCCCCGTCGCGCGTGACAGTACAGCCGAGACGTCGCAGAATATTTACGGTCGCGTCGACATCCGACAGCTCGGGACAGTTGCGAATGACATTCGTCCCCTTACAGACTATGGACGCGGCAAGAATAGGCAGCGCACTGTTTTTCGCACCGTGAATCTCGGCACTTCCGCACAGCCGCCGCGCACCCTCAATAACATACTTGCACATAACTCAATAACACCCTTTCGTAAGGATAAAGCTACATTATCCTATGAAAAACGGTGCCGTAGTGTTACTGCATGAGCGTTTTGAATTATTATTCAGCAAGTGACATTATAATATCACATATCTTACTTTGTGCGTCAATGACCGCAAGATTTCGCGCATTGCCGCCTATCCGCGCGTATTCGGCAGGGTCGGCAAGAAGTCCGTCAATGACGTCCGTAACTGCTTTTTCCGTCAGGTTTTTCTGTTCGACCAGCACTGCTGCATTTTTTTCGGCAAGAGCCAGTGCGTTATAGTACTGGTGGTTTTCGGCGACATACGGAGACGGTACAAGCAGCGACGTTTTACCGAGAGCCTCGATTTCGGCAATGGAGCTTGCGCCCGCGCGGCTGATAACGAGATCTGCAGCCGCCATACAGTCCGCCATATCGAAAATGTATTCGCTCACACGCGCGTTGGAGATATGCTCCGCGTCGAGTCCCTTTTCGCGCAGCTTATCGGGAACAAATCTGCCGAGCTGACCGTAGCCGTGAATAAAATACAGTCTGCCGTCACCCGCATAATGCGCAATCACCTCACACATAACGTTGTTTACGGATTCCGCTCCGAGACTGCCGCCCGTTGAAAGAACGACCGACACCCCGTCGGGAATGCCGAGTTTTTTGCGTGCTTCGGTTCTGTCTGTGCACAGCAGCTCTTTTCTGACGGGAAGTCCCGTGATTACAGGCTCTTTCGTGCTTTTCAGATGCTTTTTTGCGTTCTCCGATGTAAGCATTACGGCGTCGGCATATTTTGAAAGCACGATGTTCGTTTTGCCGGGGAAGGCGTTTTGCTCATGGATAGCAGTCTTAATACCGCATTTGTGCGCGGTTCTCACGACCGGACCGCTGACGTAGCCGCCGAAGCCCACGACGGCATCGGGTTTAAAGCCGTCGATTATTCGTTTGCACTGCCCCGTGACAAAAAGCAGCCGACGGAGAGTGCCGAGGTTGTGAATTATATCGGCAGGCGCAAACGAACGCTGAAAACCGGAAATATCAATTGTTTCGAAATCAAAACCGGCGGCCGGGACAAGCTTCGATTCCATTTTTTCGGCTGTTCCGACGAACAGTATCGCAGCATCGGGCATACGCCTGCGCAGTTCCTGCGCGGCTGCGAGAGCGGGGTTGATGTGACCGCCCGTGCCGCCCGCCGCAAAAATTACTCTCATAAAATGACCTCCCGAGTCAAGCGTGTTTCTTTATCCTTGACGATCGCGAAATGCTAAGCAAAAAACCCATTTCGACCATATTCATAATCATCGAGGTTCTGCCGTAGCTGAAAAACGGCAGTGAGATGCCCGTGTTGGGAATTGAATCCGTTGCGACCGCAATATTCAGAATAACCTGAATTCCGAGCTGAAACGCTATTCCCATTGCCGCAAGCGCACCGAATCGGTCGGGCGAGTTTATTCCGATAACAAACCCTCTCCAAACGAGAAGCGCAAAAAGCAAGATTATCAGTGCCGCACCGACAAAACCGAGCTCCTCCACGACTATCGAGAATATCATATCGTTCTGCGGCTCCGAAACATAGAGATGCTTAAGCGTGGAATTGCCGAGTCCTTTGCCGAGAAATCCTCCCGAAGCTATTGCGTAAAGAGCCTGATTCGTCTGCCAGCGCGCGCCGAGAGGTTCATAATCCTTGTCGAGCCACGCGGTGATGCGCTCCGCCATGTAGTCTTTGAGAAGTCCGGATTTGAGAACGACAAAAACGGCGAGAACCGCAAAAACCGCGCCGAACACAAACCACTTGCCGCGCACTTCACCGAGATAAAGCAGCGCAATGCCTATCGAAAGCATCAAAACCGTACCTGACAGATGGCTGCCGGCGATAACAAGTCCGGCATAAACCATTATGACTATACCGCACAGCAGAATAATGCGAAGCGAGTCGTTCATAACGGGCTTGCCGAACAGTGAATTCACTTTACGGGCAATATCGCCGTGTAAAGGCTTTTTACTTACCACGAGGTCGTGCCGCTTATCAAGCAGCCACGCAAGCGTAAGTATGAGCGCGAACTTTGCAATGTCGGACGGCTGAAGCTGCATGCCGCCGAGATACACGTATCTGTGTGTACCGTTAGAGTCCTCCATAACAAGCGCAAGGCACAGCAGTCCCCACGAAAGAAGCGTACCGAGCACCGCCCCGGGAAGCTCAAGCGCACGGTAGTTAAACCGCGAAATTACGAGCATTAGAATGCCTCCGACGGCAACGCCGAACAGCTGATTTTTAAAATATGTGGCGGGGTCGCCGTCTTTTGAATAGTGCGCGGCATAGACGTATGTCGCCGAATAAAGCATTGTAAGACCGATAACGACTATCGCGATGAGGAAAACAAAAAACAGAATATCAAAACTGCCAGAAGCAAAAAGTCCGCCCTTGTCCCTGACGTATTTTTTCGCTCTTTCAACAAATGTCATCACAATACCTCCCTCTTTTTATGTAAAGTGTTTTAGCTTTACATGTCTCTGCCGAACCAAACAAGCGCAACCGCCGCAAGACCGCCCACAACGCTTATAAGCGAAAATACGGTGCATATCTTTTTCTCGCTCCACCCGCACAGCTCATAGTGATGATGAATGGGAGCCATCTTAAAAAGCCGCTTGCCGTTATGTGTTTTGACATATGCTATCTGAAGAAGATCCGAGCCGAATTCCATAACATAAACCGCAGCGATAGGTACTATTATCCACGGCATATCGAGCGTAAACGCAAACGATGCCGTCATGCCGCCGATAAACAGCGAGCCTACGTCTCCCATCATAACCTTTGCGGGATTGCGGTTCCAAACCAAAAAGCCGAGCAGCGCACCGCAGAGAGCACAGCAGACGATACTGAGTCCCGTAAGCTGTCTTAACGCGGCTGTCACCGCAAAGAAAACACAGATAACCGACGAAACGCTTGAACAGAGTCCGTCGACACCGTCCGTGAAATTCGCGGCGTTCACCGTACAATATACGGCTGTTATTCCGATAAACCAGAAAAGAAATGTATTACTGTAAATACCGACATAGGGTATCCACATAAAATTCACACCCGCAAACTTCGCAAGCGTAAACAGATAAGCCACTGCAACGACAAGCTGCAGAACGGTTTTCTGAATCTCGGTAAGTCCGAGATTTCTCTTTTTGACAACCTTTATATAGTCGTCTATAAAACCGATAAAACCGTTTGCAGCCGCAAAGATAATTCCCGAGAAGATTTTTGTATAAATCACGTCGGACTGCATTTCACGCCCGCCGACAAGAATATTCCCGCCCATGAGCCTGTCGGTGGCAAGCACCGCCGTAAGACTTACGGCAAAACCGAGGATAAACAGCAGTCCGCCCATTGTCGGAGTTCCCTGTTTTTTTCTGTGCCATGACGGACCTATGTCAAGAATGGTCTGACCGAATTTCAGCTTGTGCAGAAACGGAATCAGTCCGAAACCCGAAAGATAAGAAACGGCAAAGCCTGCGGCAATGCTCAACCCCACGGCAGCCCATATGTTCATTTATATCAACCCTTTCAAAATACGTCGGAATTTTTTATATGCAGAATTTCCTTTACGACTTCCGCATCGGAGAAACGAACGGAAATCCCGTTTTGCGTCTGTGTGTTTTCGTGACCCTTTCCCGCTATAAGCACGGTATCGCCGCGGGAGGCTTTTTTCAGAGAAAGCTCTATCGCCCTGCGCCTGTCGGGTTCTCTGAACATGAATGTTTTGTTTTTTATTCCTGCCGCTATGTCCGAAATTATCTTTTCCGGATCCTCGCAACGGGAATTGTCGGACGTGAGAATAACGCTGTCGCTCATTGCAGCCGCCGTTTTTCCCATTGACGGACGCTTTGTTGCGTCGCGGTCGCCGCCGCAGCCGAACACCGTTATTATTTTGCCGTCGGCAGTCGCACGAAGCGCGGAAAGTATTGCGCACAGTGCCTCGGGAGTATGCGCATAGTCGACACAGATGCGGATGCCGTCGGGCGACATTATCATTTCGCTGCGCCCGTTCACCTGCGGCAATCGGCAGAGAGCGGCGGCTGCGGTGCCGATATCCACACCCGACATCATACATGCGGCGGCGGCACAAAGTGAATTGTAAACGCCTATTTTTCCCGGCGCGGATACCGTCACGCGTTCCAAATGCGAGCCGTCGAACAAGAGGTATGACGTTTCGCCGCCGTGCGGTTTTATGCTGCGCGCTGAGTAATCCGCAAGATTCAGTCCTGCGCTGTACAGCCGGCAGCTTTTACCCGCCGAAGCTTCCGTAAATTCGTCGCGGTACGCATCGTCCGCATTCACAAGCACGGCACGAGCCGCCGCAAAAAGCTTTTTCTTTGCGCCGACGTAGTCGCGCACCGTTTTGTGATAGTCAAGGTGGTCGTGCCCTATATTGGTAAGTACGGCAAGGTCAAACTCCGCACAGTCGACTCTGCGTTGGTCAAGTGCCTGAGAAGAAACTTCGGTCACGCAGAATTTACAGCCGCTGTCCACAGTCTTCTTGAGCTCGGAAAAAAACGTAAAGCTGTCGGGTGTCGTACGTTCGGACGGCACCCGTCCGTCTCCGCAGTCCCAGCCGAGAGTACCGATAATGCCGCACTTTTCTCCTGCATGCGTCATGATATGCCTGATATATTCGGCAGTCGTGGTCTTGCCGTTCGTGCCGGTAATGCCGATGAGCTTCAGCCGCCTGTCGGGTCTGCCGAAGAAGGCTCGGCTCAGCGCGCACACGGCATACCGCGTATCGGGCACTCTGACATATCGCATGCCGTCAAGTTCCTCTTCACCGATTACAAGTGCGGCTCCCCTCGAAAGTGCTTCGGACGCTTTCAGATGTCCGTTGTATTTTTTGCCGTTGATGCATACAAATATGCTTCCCGGCACGACCGAATCCGCGTTTTCGGTAACAAGTGTTATTTCGTCGTTTCCGAAACCGTCGGCGGAAATGCCGAGTTCGGACAGTGCAAGTAATTCGTTAAGCTTCAAAACAGATACCTCCGAAAAATATGATACCCGTCTTTTGCTCTTTCACACACTCATATCGGCAGTCGCTGCCGAAAAACTCATCAGTCGTGGACGCCGCTCGTCGTTCGGAAATATACCGTTACAACGGTACCGATATCAACTTCGGTATCCTTTTCCTTATCCTGCTTATAAGCCGCAACACCCTCGGCCTCTGAAGCGGAGCCGGAAATTTTGACGTTCAACCCGCTGTTTACGGCAACTCTGTTTGCCTCGCTTACCGTCATACCGGTAAAGTCTGGAACCTTGACCTTTTCGGCAGATGTCTCGCTGTCGGTATAAACAGCGACAAAACCGTTGACGGGAGTGGACTTGCCCTCCTCGGGACTTTGCGAAATGACAGTTTCACCGCTGCCGATAACACGAACGGTATACCCCTCCGCTTCGAGCGTGCTCTTTGCTTCGTCGACCGTGCTGCCCACGACATTGGGTGTGGATACGGTCATCGCGGCTATTTCGTCATCGCTGTATACGGGAGCTATGCCTCTGTATTTCAGCACTTTCTCGAACACCTCGCCCGCAACGGGAGCAGCTATAACGCCGCCCGAATAGTTCGCGCCCTGCGGCTCGTCTATTATGATAACGACCGAAATATCCGGATCGTCATACGGGGCAAAGCCCGCGAATGAAGCGATATATGCCTTGTCGGAACGGTTCAGTTTCTCGGAAGTTCCCGTTTTGCCCGCGACCTTGTATCCGGGAACATAAGCGTTTTTACCCGTACCGTCCTTGACAACAAGACTCATGTAGTAGGCGACGGTCGATGCCGTACTCTCGGATATGACCTGCCGCCGCACGACGGGCGAAGTCTCTTTGACAGTGTTTCCGTTTTTGTCGATCTGCTTGCTAACGACATAAGGACGCATAAGCTTGCCGCCGTTGCCTATCGCACTCACCGCAGTGATTATCTGCAGCGGAGTTACGGATATGGACTGACCGAACGACGCACTCGCAAGGTCCGAGGCGGTAAACGAATCCTCGGGATCGTGATATGTCACCCCGGCTGTCGGCTTCACGTCGCCGGAGCTGTCGACACCCGTTTTTTCGGTAAAGCCGAAAGCTTCAAAATATTTATAGTAAAGCTCCGTGCCCATTTGCTGTCCGACATATACGGAAAAGCAGTTGCACGAATTTATAAGCAGCTTTGCGGGATTTTCCACACCGTGCCCCGTGGTGTAGTAGTCCTTTATCGTTCTGCCCGCCGCCTGTATCGTACCCGTACAGTTATAAGTCGTCTCCGAAGTTATAACGCCCTCCTCCAGCGCGCCCGACACGAGAAAAACCTTGTATACCGAGCCGGGATGATAGAATGCCGAGAAGGATTTGTTTATCCACTGTTCGCTCCTTGCCGCGGCTTCGGGGTCTGCTTTTTGCTCGTCGGTACCGTTTTCCTTAAAGTACTCGATAAGCTCCGGGTACAGCACTTCGTAGGGCGAATTGGGGTCATAATCCGGCAGGTTTGCCTCTGCAAGCACCGCGCCGGTTTTTGTTTCCATAACAATGCCGTAAACATTTTTTGCGCCCGTTTCCTTGAGCGCGGTTTTCAGAGAGTCCTGCAGGATAGTCTGAATTTCGGAATCTATGGCAAGCACAAGGCTCGTGCCCTCGCTCGCTTCGTATGTTTCCTCGTGTGAATTGGGCATTGCGGACTGTACGCCGTTTTTGGCGGTGATAATGCGTCCGTTTGTGCCGGTCAGCACATCGTCGTAGTAGTATTCGAGTCCGAAAAGACCGTTTCCGTCCGTTCCCGTAAATCCCATAAGCGTCGATGCAAGCTCCGAATTCGGGTAATAGCGTTTCGTATCGGGATCCGTAAATATAACATTTCCGAGTCCGTTCTCTTTTATGTATGAAAGCAGCGCATTTCTCTCGGCAAGCTCCACCTTGCCCTTTACCTTATAGTAGCCGTACTGCGAACGCTCCTTTATCGCCGTTTTTAACCCCTCGGCATCGACACCGAGTATGGTCGAAAGGCCGTTTACCACAAGATTTATATTGCCCTGAGTCACCTTGCCGTCTTCGCCTACCGTATCCTCGGTGACCTTGCTCGGATTGACATACACGAGCCACACCGATGCGCTCTGCGCAAGTATATTCATGTTGCTGTCGTATATCGTTCCTCGGCTTGCTTCGACCGAGGTTACGCTCAGCTGCTGATTTTCCGCTTTTTCCCGATACTTTTCAGCACCGATTACCGAAAGATAAAGTACGCGTAAAATGCATGCTCCCATTCCGACAACGGCTATAAGCGCAAGCACCGTAACCCCTCTGCGCGCGGTAAGACTGAGGCTGTTCATTTTTCTGTTTTCTTCACTGCTCATCTGCACACCTCCGTTTAACACTCCGAAAAAAGGCGAGGCTGCCGCAGTCGAAGCAGATTCACGGCTTAGCATCTCCGTCTGCTCTGTAAGAGAATAAAACCGCGCCGAAAAGCATTTTCCGCGCAGTCTCACCGACGCGCGGGAAAGGCATCGGCTTTTTGAAACCGATGCGCTGCTTTCAGGTCTGCGCCGAATGCGACAGTCCCAAAGGAAAGCCCTATAACTAAGATATGTTGTCCGTTACGTACGTATTCACGTCAGTTGCCGTCATCTGCAGCTGCGCTGTCGGCAGCGCTTTTCACGGAAAGAGCGGACAGCACCTGCGACTTCGAAGAAAAAAGCACTTTATCGCCGTCCGAGAGGTCAACGCATTTTACCTGATATTTTTCGGCTTTTGTCATTCCGAGTATTTTCGTCGCGTAGTTATCCACCGCGCCGATGCCGGTTATGCCGTTGAGAGCCGAATTGAGACGGATATTTTCACTCTTTGCGATCTCGATTTTCTGTTCGGTCGCGTTTATCTCACGGAAAAGTTCATATTGCTCCGTGAGCGCACTTATCTGAAGACTCAATGCCGAAAATACGACGGCAAGAAAAAAAGCTGCTCCCGCCGCCCTGACGGCATTGTGTTTCGTTTCCGCCTTCAGCTGCTTTTTGCTTTTCGACGCAACCTTTTGTACGGCAGGAACCTTTTTTTTCGGTTCCGCAGCCTTTTTCGGCGCCGCTGCCGAAGTGCGCTTTACCGCATTCGGCGAAGAGGCCTGTTTGACCGCGTGCGCGGAAGAAGTCCGCGAAGGAACAACACGCACGGATGCTGCGCGCGCAGTCTGCCCGTCGGTTGAACCGACACGCTCGTGTGTTTCGAAAAGTTCAAACGCATATGCGGTAGAATCGTTATATCCTGTCATTTTCCGTTCCCTTTTCCTTTCATATTCCGCCGTGCTGCGATACGGCTTTTTTGCGAAAGCAGCCGTACCCGTACGGAGCCTTGCGCACAAATTCTTTATAATATAATGTAACGGTTATTTCAGCTTAAGCTGACGGGAGTCGAACCCATGCCGCCCGTCAGCGTCCCTTTTTGGCACT
>CAVFAD010000006.1:0-59708 GCA_963620305.1 Bacteroidaceae bacterium
CAAGTCCTTCTGCCCCTGCCAAAACAAAAACGGTTGCCGAAAGGTGACCGTTTTTGTTTTGATATTGAGTAAAACGGTTCTGAACCCGAGGCACGCGGAGCGTGTCGAGGGGTGCGGGTCTCCGGCGGAGACCTCTGCACGAAGTGCAGAAGCACCGACCGAGCCGGCAGGCGAGACCAAGTCCTTCTGCCCCTGCCAAAACAAAAACGGTTGCCGAAAGGTGACCGTTTTTCTTTAATTCACCTAATATTACTTGAACGCTCGGCACGCGGAGCGTGTCGTGGGACGAAGGAGTTTGCCGCGTCCTGCGGACGAAAAAGGCAAATTCCTGAGGTAAAAAAACAAGGAGCAGTGCGATGCGCTCCAAGCGAGCAATGCGACTGTGTTTTTGAGGGGGTTTCTTCAAATATCCCATTTGCAACCCGCTCACGGTGTCCGTCCGCTTGCCGCAGAAGCACCGACCGAGCCGGCAGGCGAGACCAAGTCCTTCTGCCCTCATGTACCCTCATGTGAAAGAAAGACTTATACCTTTCATCTGTTCCGTTACCGTGGCGACGGCGGCAACAAAAGCCGACAGATACAAAGCAGCATAGAATCTGCGCCTATAATAACCGTTTGTTCCGCCGTACATTCCATGCATTGACGGCGGAGATGTTCTCGGCGGTTTTCCGATGAGAGAAAAATTATATTTCGTTCACACAGTCCTGTTTGTACCACTTTTCGATTATTTCCATAACATCCGTCTTAAACCGCCATCCTCGGTTGATATATCCGTCTCTCAGCTTGTCGTAATATTCTGTCATCCTTTTACTGCCCATAGTCTCCTCCAGCTCACCCCACTTTTCACGGCTGAAGGATAATCCCGAAAGCAAATCGGTTACCGTCTCGCCGCTGAAGTCGAGGCAGTTTGTGTACAGCCACGAAAAGTTTTTAACATCGGGAAGTCTTTTTTGAACTCCGTTTTCCGTTTTTTCCCCCGTGGGGGGATTAAGGGGGGAAAAAGTGTACATGTTGGTAGTAGCAGTAACTTGTTTTTCTTGTTTTGTATGTCCGTCATCCGTGTCGGTAGTTCTGCCGTCATGCGTGTCGGCAGTTGCGTTATAACTGCCGTCATCAGTGTCGGCGGTCGGTTTTTTCACACTACCGTCATTCGTGTCGGCGGTATGTGTTTCGGGGTGTGTTTTTAACAGGTTTTCAACATCGGATTGACTTTTTAACGTTTTATCAACAGCGTTTGAACACGTTTTCAACGCGTTTTCAACATTCCAATCCGAGTAATTTTTATTCATTCCGAGCAGTCTGCTGTCTTTCCTTGAACCGCCCGAAACGGAGAAAATGACCTTATTTGCGGTAAGTGCGGAGAGTGCCCTTTCAATGCTTCGCTTCGGAATCTCCGTCACCGATGCAAGAAACGAAGCGGACAGTTCCGCGAATTTTCGGCTGTAGCCGTATGTATATCTCATTACCGCAAGTACTACTTTCAGCTCCGTTGCCGTGAATTTTGCGCGGCATATCGCCTCCGTAAGTTCATTCGCAATCGGCATGTAACCGTTTTGAAGCTGCACATCCGCCATGCTTCCACCTCTTGATTCTTCATAGTCGATTCGGGGCATAATGCGTTTTGTCTGTTTCCGCAGCACGCGCCGAACGGCGGCATGCGGCGACTGCATTTCCGCTCCGCCGAAACCATTGTACCGCGTCGAACCGAGCGATTTCTCCCCTAAAACGGGTGTTTTAAAAAATTTTTTGCGTTTTTACGGGCGGCGGGGTTCGGCTGCCGTACTTACGGGCGGCGGGGTTCGGTTTTGTCCTTGGGGGCGGTGCGTTTTGTTTTGCGGACGGCGCATTTTTCTTTCACACTTTTTCCGTTTCGGCGTATGATGCTAATGAAAGGTGCGAAAGGAGGTAGACACATGTTCCTCGGAAACAACAACTATTGGATTCTGTTCATCATCATCATTCTTGTTCTCACCGACAACGGCTTCAACAGCGGCTGCAACAACAACGGCTGCGGATGCGGCTGCGGTAACTAAACAAGGAAAGACCCCGCGTGCATGCGAAAACAGGTGCTGCGGGGTCGCTCTAATAATCCGAAAGCAAAAAACAGACCCCGTGCGCATGCAAAAAAACGTATGCGTCACGGGGTTTATTCTGCCTCAGCGGTCGTTTTCGGCTGCGGCTTTTTCGGTTTCTGGGAATTATTTCTGGTTTTTGTTTCTGATTATCTTCATCGAGGTCGTTTTCGGAAATTCCTCATCGCGGGTTCTGATTACGGCGACCTGCTTATAATCGGCAAGCGTCTTGTTGACCTCGGCAACGTCGGCTTTCAGACGCTGCTTTGCATCGGGGTATTCTTCCTCGTCAAGATAAAACTCACCGACTATTCTGCCGTTATCGCCGTAGCAGATTACTTCTTTGACGTATTCTATCTTCTGAAGATGAATTTCGATTTCTTCGGGGGAAACGTTTTTGCCGTTTGCAAGAATAATAAGATTTTTCTTGCGTCCCGTAAAGAAAATGTAGCCGTCCTTGTCGATGTAGCCGTAATCGCCGGTTTTGAGCCATTCGCCGTCAAATGCTTCGGCGGTGGAGACGGGGTCTTTATAATAGCCTGCCATAAGGTTATCGCCCTTGACGTACAGCTCGCCCACACCGTTTTCGTCGGGGTCGTGAACCGTTACCTCGCAGCATTCGATAGGCAGACCGACGCTGCCCATGCGGTAGTTGTACATTCTCGTGACGGCAACGCACGGCGAACACTCCGTAAGTCCGTATCCCGTGATTATCGGAATGCCGATGTCGTGCATAAATTCCTCGATTTCGGGATTGAGATACGCGCCCGAGCAGATGATATAGTGCAGGTTGCCGCCGAGGCTCTCGTGAATTTCGGAGAACATCTCGCGCCGCATGTCGATTCCGCTCAGCATGAAGTTGCGGCTCGTTTGGATGCCTTTCATCAGCTTTTCGTAGTTTCCGTTGCGCTTTGCCTTTGAAATAATGGAATTATATACCATTTCGACGATGAGCGGCACGGCTGCGAACTGATACGGCTTGTATTTTTTGATGTCGTTGTAGACGTGACGGAGATTTGTGCATATATATCCCCATTTAAGTCGGACAAGGCTCGCGAAAAGACCCGACGCCCACGCATATGTATGGTTGAGCGGCAGAAAGCCTATCGCATTTTCGCCCGTCATCGTATGACAGGACGCGTTAAGGTCGGTCATTATCGACTTATGAGTAAGCATTACGCCTTTTGTTTTTCCCGTTGTGCCGGAGGTATAGCAGATGCAGGCAAGGTCCTCGGGGGCGACGGGGACATCGTGATAAGCCTTAAGATATTTTTCGCCGGCTTTTTCGCCCTCCTCGAGATATTTTTCGTAATCCTTAATGGGAAACCACTGTTTAACGACGACGCCGTCGGTCTGTTTGAGTTTTTCGACCTTTTCGGCATTTTCTTCGCTGTAGAACACCGCTTCGCATTCGGTTTCGGCATACTGCCCCGCTATTTCTTCTGCGGAAAGGCGCGGGTCGGTCGGCAGAATAATGCAGCCGTCGACGGCAAGCGCGTAATAAATGACATGCCACTCATACGAATTTTCGCTGAGGATGGACACCATGCTGTTCTTCCCTATTCCGTGCAGCTGCAAAAACGCGCCGAGTTTGTTTTCTTCCTCATACACTTCTCTGAAAGAACGCTCGTACTGATTCTCGTCCTTGTCTTCCCATATAAACTGGCGGTTGTCGCCGCCTCTCTCCGCGCCCGAAAAGACAAGCTCTTTCAGCGTGCTTTGCGGCGGAAACTCATCGTAATACTCTCTTATAAGCATTGTTTATATCCTCCGCCGTTTCTCAGTTCATGCCGACCGCTTTCGCAAGATCCGTGACCGTACGAAGCTGGCGGACGTTTATTGTGTCCATGTCGACGCTGTTGGCTCGGCAAAGGTCTTCGACAAGGCATGCCATATCGAACGATGACAGTCCGCAGTCCGTTTTCAGGAGTGACGCGCCCGTGATTTCACAGTCGGGTTCGACATATTCAAGAATTTTATCAATAAGTTTATCCATTATCCGTTTTCTCCTTTAAAGCTTTATCGCGTCAAGAATGTCTTTTACCTTAATGTCGGGGTTCTTTGCGCCCATAAGCATAGCCGCCATCATCTTTTCGTGCAGCAAAGCCACATCCTCGGCTGCGCCTTTTTCGTCGAGCTTGTATTCCCATATCACGTCAAAGCCGTTGTCGGAACATCTGTGCTTAATCGTGAGATACAGGTTCTGCATTGAGAAATTGTTGTTGTACCATATGCCTATTGCGGAACGCTTTGCTTCTTCGTTTTCGTACGGCAGCTCGATAGGCGCGTGATAGGAAAACGTAAGGCTGTCGTAGGTCTGACCGAGAGAGGCGTTTTTGACGGAATATTTAAGATAAATCCATTTAAGAACGTCGTAATTGCAGTGACGGTAGACGATATCTCTCGACGCTTCGATTATTTCGGTAGCTTCTTTATACGTTTTGTCGCTGTCGACTATAGAACGTACGGAATACATGTGCCATCTGTTGCCGCCGCCCTTTTTCTCAAGCAGTGTGGAGCGGCGCGCAAGCATCAGCTTGAAGCTGACGTCCTCCTGATTTGAATTGAACGCCGAAAGAGCCGTTCTCAAGCCGAACATGAGTGCGCCGACAACGGAAATATCGTTCTTTTTGCACGATTCGAGGACGGCGTTTGTGTCCTCCTCCGAAATATGGTAGATAAGCTGACGCGATTCGGTGTTCTGCGTAAAGCACTGCGCGAAGCGTCTGTCCGGCTGATTATATTCGATGCGTTCCTTCGTAAGGCGGTTGTCCTTGAGATAGTCGTTGAAGATAGGTTCGGTTTCGGTAAAGAAATAGTTTTTCCAGAAAGCCTCGTCCTCTTTGCATCTGTCGGAATCAAGATAGTCGAACTCTTTCTGAATCATGTCGATGTAGGGCATCATCGGCTTCGGATACGGCTTGCCGCACTTCTTGTGAAGATATATTCCCATGATGTCGGCAAGGAAAACCTTTGTCGAATAGCCGTCAAACGTGAGGTGATTCAGCTTGACGTAGATGCCGTTAAGTCCGTCGGGAAGATGCATGATTTTTATTGTGTTGAGCGGACTCTCGAAAAGATTGCCGCCGACGGTCGACCAGCTTTTGATGATTTCGTATGACTCGTCGTAGGTCATACCCGTGTGGTCGACTTCTTCGATAACGGCCTCGGTCTCAGGCACAATGTACTGCAGCGTACCGTACTGCTGGTCGGGGATAAGACGGATGCGGAAGCAGTCGCTTCTTTCGATGGCTTCGGCAATCGCTTCCTTCATCAGGCAGGAATCAAAATCGCCCTTCCAGTATTCGCCCGTGCCGATGTTGAGCGTCGCGGGCACCTTGCCGTAGTTGTTGAATGCCCAGAACATGAACTTCTGCGCCTGAGTAAGCGGATAGGAGTCCGCTATCTGTCCGTTTGAAAGTTGTACTTTTACAGGTTCCATGTGTTCTCCTCCGATTATTTTTTAAGCCGACCTCTGCGGTCTGACCAATTTACCCGTGGATGTGCGCGGGAACGGCTCGCTGCGAAGGACTGCGCGGTCAATCATGTGCGATGCGCTGCCCGATGCGTTTATGCGTTCAATCGCTTCGTCCATATATTTTTGGATATCCGATACGCCGATTCTTGCGGCATGGTCGAAATCGGGATAAACTTCGGCGATTATGGAATTGCCCTCGCCGTAAACGACTATCTCCTTGACCATAGGCTCGTCGGCAAATTTCTTTTCAAGCTCCTCGGGACTGACGTTTTCGCCGTTGGAAAGAATGATGATATTCTTAAGACGTCCCGTAATGAACAGCTCGTTGTCTTCGGTAAGCCTGCCCATGTCGCCCGTTCGGAACCACCCGTCGTCGGTAAAGACCTTTTCGCTCTCCTCGGGACGCTTATAATAACCCATGAACAGCGACGGACTCTTGACCTGAATCTCGCCGTCTTTTATTCTCACTCTGCAGGTGCTTATGACTCTGCCGCCCGATGCGCCGCACGTTTTGCCGTCGGGGACGGAAATTCGCGGACCCGTTTCGGTCATGCCGTAGCCCTGACGGACGGTTATTCCCATCTCTTCAAATTCCTTCGACACCTGACCGCTCAGAGGTGCGCCCGCCGCTATGATATTAGTAAGATTTTTGCCGAACACCTGCTCGGCTGCTTCACGGGGAGTAAGCTCCGGATGATTTTTGCGGATAATGCGCGTCTTTCTCAGCAGACTTTCGATTATCATCGGCACCATACGCATAAAATGCGGATTAAAGCGCAGCAGATTTTCGTTGATGTTTTTCATATCGCCGTTAAGGCAAATGGTAACTCCGTCCTTGAGGTTCTTGAGGTAGTCGCACGAAAAGCAAAAGATGTGATACATCGGCAGAACATTGAGCGTCACCTTGCTCGAATCGAACGACATTTCTTTATAATAAACGTTCGAAATAACGGCGCGCGACGAGAGCATTGCGCCCTTTCTCATGCCCGTTGTGCCCGACGTATAAATTATAACCGTGCAGTCGTCGGGGTCGATACCGACATCGGACAGGTACGCGTTTTTGCTTTCGGAATTGTAATTTTCGTATATATTCTCAAAAAATCCCGGGTCGGAGAGGTTTATGTAATATTTTACCTTGGGGCAGAGCTTTTTGAGCGCGTCCTCGTTGTGCGCGTAGCTTTCATCAAAAAAGACCATTTCAACATCCGCGTCGTTTATCAGCACAGCCGTCTCCTCGGGAGACGCATCGTACGCCATAGGCACGGCAACGTTGTTGCCGACGAATATGCCGTTAAAGCACGAGATGTATTCATAGTTCGTTTTTGCTATAAGGGCAATGTGCATTCTTTCGGGATTGAGCGAGCGGATATATCTCGCCATCGAATACGAATCGTTGCACATGTCGCGGTATGTCTTGACTCTTATTTCGCCGTCGCGGAAAAACTTAATACACGTTTTGTCGCCGTACTCTTTCTCGGTCCAATCGAGCAGCTGTCTTACCGTGAGAACGTCGTTATCCCACGGCACGGGTTTGATGTTCATGTTTTCGTCCCCCTGTCTTCGCAGCTTTGAAGCGCAAATATTTTCGTCAAGATAAATTTTGAAGCAAAAGAAAGTCTCTCGTTCCTGCGTTATGCGTACAAGCTGCGGTTTAATTTGCACCGTGATATGTTTTCGCCATGATGATAAGTTTTATACACGGTGTTGCTTTTTTACGTAACTTATTATATAATAGCGTTAGGCAAAAAGCAAGCCACAAATTAACAGTTTGTGAACAAATAATAAACAGTATTTAAAAAAGTGTTGTAAAGGAGAAGAAAAAAATGTCGGAAAAAAATGTTGACAGAAGAATCCGCGTTACGAAAATGATTCTGCGCGACTCCCTTATTGAGCTTATGAAAGAAAAGCCGCTGCACGAGATAAGCATAAAAGCGATATGCGAAAAAGCCGACATCAACCGCAGCACATTCTACCACCACTACGGCTCGCAGTACGACCTTTTTGACGATATCGTCAAGGAGATAAGCGGCAATATATGGAAAATAATAAACATATCGCGCCTGAAAAAGGACAAGTTCGTGCAGCTGCTGACGGACATACTCACCTACTGCGAAAACAACCGCGAGCTGTTCATCGTAATACTCGGCGCAAACGGCAATTTCAACATAGGCGAAACGCTTGCAAACGAAATAAACCGTTTTCTCGACCGCGAGTCGAAAGACGAGATATATGCCTACTGTACGCAGTTTTTCAGCGCGGGTATAACGAGCGTGCTGTGGACGTGGCTTAACAAAGACAACCGCGAATCGGCGCGCAGCATAGCAATGATGCTAAACGCAATAATAATGTACGGCATCAAACGCGCCATGGTGATTTCGGGCGGTATGGGCATGTAACCGCGCACGGCGTACATACATTATATACATTATGCACATTATATTACGGAACGGAGAATAAAAAAATGACGGTGGAAGAAGCAGCGGAGTTTTTCGGCAAAGACCGCTTCGCGACGGAAACGGCGGGAATTGTAATTGAGGAAGTGTCGGACGGATTTTCGCGTGTGTCGATGACTGTAACGGACAGACACCGCGCCGCGCACGGCGGAGTTATGGGCGGTGCGCTTTTTACGCTTGCGGATTTTGCTTTTGCCGTTGCGTGCAATACGCCTGAGAGCATTACCGTTACGGTATCGAGCAGCATAAACTTTTTGAGCGGTGCAAAAACGGACGAATTGACGGCGGTCTGCCGCCGCGTAAAAAACGGCAGACGCGTATGCTTTTGCGAAACGCAGATAACCGATTCCTCGGGTACGCTTGTCGCGACCGTGTCGGCGGTCGGCTCAAAAATAAAATAAAAAAAGCTTCACGCCGCCGTTCCGCTTTCGGCACGGTCGGCACGTTTTGACCGTTCATTCGGCAATATACACAGCAAAAAAAACGCAATCTTCAACCCTGCCGTAGGGAGAGAACTGCGTTTTTTGAATATTCCTGCGGAACCGAACCCGCATTTGCCGTTAAATGTACCTTCGTTTTATCCTTTTCGGCAGCAGCAGAACGGTACAAATGACAACTGCAGCCGAAAGGAGCGGGAGATATTTTTTGAGTACCGTTTCACCCGTCATCATTTGCAGGGTATAGAACGACCAAAAATATTTCGGGAACATGTAGCTTATTACGCCGTACGCCGTTGTGAACACCACGCCGCCGCTCACGGACGTCAAAAGCTCCGAAACCGTAAAAAACAAAATATACATCAGTCCCGTTTCAAGCAGCATGTGCAGGTATTCCGTCAGAGGATAAGCTATAATAATTTTGCACGCAGCGAAAAACGGCAGGAGCGTAAAAGCCGCACAGACAAAGGAAATGAGCATCAGCACAACCGACGACGGGCAGTAAAGACGGAACAGCTCTTTGCCCTCTCCCTCTATGTGATTGCCGATTACAAACGAAAGGTTCAGGACGGAGAAAATGGGGATAAGCGTCTGCGAAAACGTTAAGACCCCGTCGTTCATCTCGTCCCCTATGCCGTATTTTCTGTAATAAAAGAAGGCAATCAGAGGCATAACGAAATAAACGCACAGCGGAAAAATGAGAGCCTTGAATTTTGCCTTGCGAAGCAGAAAGAACGTCAGCTCTAAATATTTTTTAAGCAGCACAGATATCCGTCCTCCGCTTCGGGCTCAAGCTTCACCGCGTTTTCGGGTGTTTCGTTCGTCACGATTCGCAGCATTTTTCTTCCGTCTATATACACATATTCGTTTTCGCACCAAAGTCCTTTCAGGGAATTTTTACTCTCCGGCATGACTGCAAAAACCTTGTCTGCAGCTTGAGCGGTAAGCTGTTCGACGCTGCCCGCGAAAACGATTTCGCCCTCGCGCAGCACAACGACCTCGTCGCAGCAGTCTTTGACGTCGCTGATGATATGCGTTGAAATAATCGCCGTGCAGGTCTCGTCCCTGTCGGCAATGATTTTTGAAAAGCGGATGCGCTCCTCGGGGTCAAGACCCGATGTCGGCTCGTCCAGCAAAAGCAGCGACGGCGAACCGAGCAGAGACTGCGCTATTCCGATGCGTCTGAGCATTCCTCCCGACAGCTTCGATATTTTCTTGTCGATTTCCCCGCTCATTCCGACCTTTTCGAGACATCTGTTTATTTCGTCGGCGAAAGCGTCTTTGGGAATATTTTTCATCACGCAGAACAGCTCGAGTGCTTCACGCACGGAAAAATACGGAACGCAGCCGAATGTCTGCGGAAGATATCCGAAATCGGCAAGAAATTCGCTCCTGTTTTCCGCTGCGGAAATTCCGTTTTTCACAATAGTCCCGGTGAACGGATACAGTCCCGCGATACTGCGGATAAGCGTTGTTTTTCCCGCACCGTTCGAGCCTAGAAGCGCGTAGATTTTGTTTTCAAAAGAAACTGTAATGTCCTTCAAAATCTGCTTTTTCCCGAAGGACATTCCTACATTTTCAAGCTTAAGCATTTGTATCGGCTCCTCTCTTCATAGCAGTGTAAAAATTAGACAGCGACCCGTGCGACACAATGTGATCGTCAAGAAACGATCCTTTCGAAAGCTGATTCACCGACGGCAGAATCATTATCTTCTTCCCCTTGATTTTTTCCGAAAATCCGTCTGCTTTGATATTTGACAGCAGCTGTTTGAGGTTTTCGTCGGTTGTCTCGCCGTCAAGAGGAGAACAGACAAAGGTGCTGCCGTCAACGTTGTATTCTTCATAAAACCCGCTCAGAAGCGTAACGCCGTTTGACGTACCCTTAAAGCTGTTTCGCCCCGTTTCGGGCAGATTGCAGAACACCTGCTGTGCATATCCGCGCACCCTGACCTCAAAATCCATTGTCTCGGGATAAACAGCGAGCATACTCTGATTATAGTTGTCAAACTGCCTGTGCAGACCCGCCACGGGATAGTACGCCAAGTCGCCCGGCAGAGCTATTCCCTGCAGATTGCTGTAAAATTTCGGGCACGAGCCGCGGTAATAAACGGTCAGACGTTCTGCTCCGAAGTCATTTAAGATGTGAAGAAAATCACCGGCTCTGTTAAAGGTCATCCTGCTGCCTTTTTCGTTTTCCACCCTCGTCACTTTATACCCGTGGTAAAGTGTAAAAAAGTAGTCTGTAAGCTGCGCCGTGCCGTCAAGCTCAAGCTCGGCTTTTCCGTAAAGGTAATTCGCGACAAAAAAGTCCAGCTTGCAGCTTTTTACCGAAAACGGCTGATACTTCTTGCTCATGCCGTCATAAACCGTATCATGTAAGTTTTCCCCGCCGACAGACATTTTGTAATAGCCGAAATCGTGATAATCCGCCCCTGCAGGGTCGTTATTACGCTTTACTGTCGACTCCGGAATGCAGCAGCAGGTAAAGCACAGGCAAACGGCAACAGACAAAGCGATATTGCGCCTGTTTTTCATCGTCCCTTTCGCGGACAGACTCATCAGGAACACCGTCAGAAGGCACCAGAACAAAACAACCTCGAAGCGGTAAGGCAGCACGGAATTGCCGTAAGAGAAAAAAACCGAATAGCGTTGATTCGGAGGAAAAATATCAAACAGATTTGTAAAGGGATAAATGTTCGCGATATCCGTCATAAGCAAAGCCGTCGGGAACATGCTCGTAAAGATAGGACTTGTCAAAAAAATGACTGCGAGCAAAGCAATATACTGTGTTACTTTTTTCTTCATTGCAGCAATATATGCGCCTGCCAATGTTGCAAGAATGCCTATCAAAAAGAAGTCCAAAAACGTGCTCACGACGATATGGTAAAAAAATTTCGCTGTCAGACACCCGAAGCGTCCGGCGGCGACTGCACTGAAAATGACGAACACAACGAAAAATGACGACGCCAAGCCCGTCATAACAAGAAGCTGCCTTCTTTTCAGACAGTCAAACCCAATAGGTGTTGTTCGCAAAGCTTCTTTTATCGACGGTTTTTCGGTCATTGCAAAATACTCGTAAGAAACAATAAGAAAAAATATAAAAACATATTCGCTGAAGTTTTGTATTTGATGAAACACCCATATTTTTTTGAAAGGGAACACGCCCATAGCAAGTGCTTCCGAAAAACTTTTTACGGTCAAGCCTATCAAAACCGCGAAAAACACAGCCGACATAACAACAATCGGTATGTTGCGAAAGAATATTTTTTTCGCCTGCCCTGAAGTCATTACGAGCAGCTCCTTCCTTTTTTTACTTTGATTTTGAATGCCGCATTATAAACAGAACATCGGAATCACCGCCTTTACGTTTAGTACATCTATATGATACCATATATTTTGAACACTGACAAGCGATTTTGTCAAAATTGGAATTCTTCTGCATTTTGCACAAGTATCATGCCTGTCTTTTGTTTGTTTTAGACATACAAAAAACCGTGCAAAAACACGGTTCATTTGTGCAAAATGTCATTGATTTTTTACTGAACCCAGACAAAATCGCTGAATTCGACCTTGCTTATCACCGTGCCGGACGCTGCGATGCTTCGGGTCTTGAAAAAGATAAGATCAAGGTTAAGGTCGATGTCGACGTTAACGACCGTTTTTTGCGTGAGCGATATCATGCGGCCGTTCGTCTTGTCAAAATGGCACTCTATCTCGTTGTTCGTGTAGTTCATTTCAAACTTATAGCTGCTCATGTTGAGCACAACAAGATATTCTTCGATTCCGTCCGAAATCGACTTAGTGGGAATGGGTGTGAGTATCTTTGAAAACTCGCTTGTTTCGGGGTCGGGGTCAAGGTGATCGGCAACGGTAAGCACCACCTTGTAGTCGGTATCGCTGACGTAACAGACAGCCGACGTAATAATGCTTGTATCCGTAAGCTCACAGCCGACATCCTTGCCGTAGAGAGGGAACGACCGTCTGACCGCTCTGTCGTCGCCCGCCTGAACCGTCACGGTATCCGAATCGTTGCCCGACGCTGAAATAAGCTCGGTCGAAACAAGGTTAAGTATGCGGTTGGCAAGCTGCAGCGCACCGTCGCCCGCCTTGACATCGTCGACGGTCTGCGTTTCTTTTTTTGTAAATCCGGGGCAGCGGAGCTTGACGTTATTCATAGCGGCGGTGTACACCTTAATAACGTCCTCGCGCGTCATGGCGACCGTTCGGTATCCGCTCACGACCGTCAGCCTGCCGTTGCCCGTAACGGTCGACGGTTCGGCAGTCTGCTCAGGTGCGGTTTCGGGAGCGGTCGGTGCTTCGGTCGGCATAACAAAGACGTCTGCAGCTGTTTCGGTGACAGGCTCCGTGACGGAAGTCGTACCCGCATCGCCGTTTTTGCACGCGACGAGCGCACAGAGGGACACCGACACCGCAAGCATAGCGGAAATTGCCTTTTTTAACACAGTACCGCCTCCCGTATTTTTTACGATGCAGTCTTACTGACGCTTAGCCTTTCCGCCGTCGCGGTAATACTGCGTGTGGGTCTTCGGATGTTTTGTGGAGTTCCATATTTCGTCGGCGACACCTGCCCATTCAAATGCAAAATCATCGCATCTGCCGCAGAGCGTGTCGACCGATTCCTCGGTTATGAGGTTGGTAGATTTTGCGCCCGTTTCGTGAATTATCTCCCTAAGCTTTTCGGGATTTTCGAGCATCGGACACGGACGCAGATGGTTGTCATTAAACGGCTGACCCTTTCTGTACGCCGTGAAAAGCGGGTTTTTAAGAGCCTGCAAAAGCATATGCGTGCGGATATTCGCATCGGAATAGTGAATAAATACACACGGTTCAATATCGCCTGCGGAGTTAACATGGAAATAGTTTCTGCCGCCCGCGATGCAGCCGCCGACGTACTCGCCGTCGTCCTGAAAATCAATGACCATGAGCGGCTTGCCCGTTTGCGAATTGCGCATTTTGCGAAGCCAGAAGTACATCATTTTTCTCTGAGCGGGAGTAGGGATAAGCTCCTTGTCGGCAGTGTGACCGACGGGCATGTAGTTAAAGTACCACGCATATTTTACGCCCGAATTTATCATAAGGTCGATAAATTCGTCGCTTGTGACGTAGTCGACGTTTTTACGCGTGTAGCAGACCGAAATGCCGTAAAGGCAGCGGTGCTTTTTGAGCAGTGCCATTGCGTTCATCGTATCCCTGTACGCGCCCTCGCCGCGTCTGAAGTCGTTGCTCTCCTCCGTGCCCTCGATACTGAGCGCAAAGGCAAGGTTGCCGACGCGTTTTACTTCCTCGCAAAAGTCGTCGTCAATGAGTGTGCCGTTGGTGTATGACATGAACGCACAGTCGGGAAATTCGCCGCAAAGCTTAATGATATCGGCTTTTCGGATGAGCGGCTCGCCGCCCGTGAGCATATAAAAATGCGTGCCGAGCTCCCTGCCCTGAGTTACTATCGACTTCATTTCGTCGTACGTCAGATTCTGACGGTGACCGTATTCCGCTGCCCAGCAGCCTTTGCATTTGAGGTTGCACGCGCTGGTGGGGTCGAAAAGAATTATCCACGGAATATTGCAGTCATATTTTTCGCGGTTTGCGCGTACCGCTTTCGTGCCGAAATAACCCGCGTCGATTCCGAGCGTCAAAAGCAAGTGCTTTAACAGTCCGCGATCGGTGTCACGCAGAATATTTTTTGCAAGCTGTGTGTAGATGTTGTCGGGGTCGGCTGCGCCCGCCTTCATTTTTTTGAAGTTCTCGGCGGGGAAAATCCTGCCGCCGAAGATTTTCTCGCTGAAATCGAGAATCTTCACGAAACCGTCTTCCGGGTTGCGGTCGATATACTCAAAAATTCTGTCCGCCGCAACCGATGCCGCCGCTTTGACCGCTTTCTCTTTCAATGACATGTATATACACTCCGTTTTGAAGATTATACCGAATCTGTCCGATTTTATTGTATCACAGTTTCGACGCATTGTAAATATCGCGAAAGCAACGAAAATACAAATTTTTTCGGCGTTCTTCGGTACGTATTAAACATAAAACAGTACGGTAAACCGCGCATGAACCGCCTTTTATGCATTTTAATACGGTCAAAACGGAATATCGTTTGAATTGTAAAAAACGGTCATGTTTATGTAACTTTTGTTCGGCAGGCGGAGCGTCGCTGAAATCAAAAAAAACGGTCTTGTTTATCCGTCGTAGGTATGGTAAAATTTAACCGTAAACAAGGCACACGGGCAGACGAACCGCCGCTTTGTGCGCCGATGCGGGAGGAAACGAAAATGTTTGTAAAAATTCTGTACGCTCTTATCTGCGCTGCCGTAATGATATGCGCCTTTTTCTTTGTGCGAGCACAGTACAACGGCGCGTGTCCGCGTTCGCTTGCGCTGAAAATGTTTGCCGCAACGGGCTACATGGCAATAGGCGCACTGGCTGTAAAAATGTCGGGCAACAGCTCTGTTTTCGCATATCTGATGTATTTCGCGCTGCTCTTTTCGTGGATAGGCGACCTTTTTATACATCTGTGGCAGAGTAAAATTTTTACCGCCGTCGGCTTTACGGGATTTTTGACCGCGCATTTCTTTTTTATCGCGGCATATCTGCGCGCAATTCGTTTTTACGCGCCCGACAGGAGCTTTTTCTCCGCACCCGAAATTATCGCGGTCGTACTTTTTGATATTTTTTTCATCATTTTCTCGCGTCTTATCGGAACGGAAATAAAGGGAATACTCAATATCCCGATAGTGATGTACTCCACCGTGATAACGGCGATGCTCTGCAAAGCGGTCGTAATGGGTATAAGCATGGTAAAAGCCGACGCGCCCCATGCCGCCGCAGCAGCGGTGCTTGCAGCCGCGGGCGCATCACTGTTTGTAATGAGCGATTTTTCGATAGCCATACTCATGTTCAACAAAAAGTACAAGAAAAGCCGTCCGCTCAAAATGTTTAATATTCTCACATATTTCGCGGCGGAGCTTGCGCTGGCAAGCCTTCTGCTCGTCGTAAATCCCGCGTAAAGCACGAAAAATCAACCCAACCGCAAAGCGGAGCGGAGTTTGCGGCGGGCATGGACAGGGAACGCGGTCTTTGCGGCGAATTTATGCGAGGGCGCTTGCAAGTACCTCTTTGAAGGCGGCGGCTGCCGCGTCGAAGGCTGCGCGGTTCGTCGGGTAAAGATACTGCTCCTTTACGGAGTCCGCGCCGCCGTTCTGCTCCAGTCCTTCAAGACCGTCAAACACCTTAAGGTGCGGCTCGAGCGTCAAAAAGCGGTCGCCGTCCTTTTCGTTAAAGCGGCGGATAAGCTCCTCTGTATTGCCGTCGCCCTTTCCGCACGGAACGACAAAGCCGTCCGACATGCGGCAGTCTTTGACGTGCATATATTCGATATAATCCTTGAGCATTTCGTATGCGGGCAGAACTTCAACATGACACTGAATGAAATTCGCGGGGTCGAACACACCCTTTATTTTTCCCTCGAAGGTTTTGAGAATATCAAGGCAGCGGCCGTCGGTGTCGCCGTAAATGCCTTTTTCATTCTCGTGACAGCACCAAACACCGTTTGAAAGCGAATAGTCAGCCATTCTTTCAAGACGTTCAAAGACCTCGTCTCTGTAAGTCTCGGCTTTTTCGCCCTCGGGAATATAAAAACTGAACATTCTGATGTTTTTCGTGCCGAGAATACACGCGGTCTCCGTGCAGCGTTTAAACTCGTCGAAGTGCGGAGCGAAAGCATCGGTTATTTCAATTTTTCCGAACCGCGAGCCGACAGCCGAAACACCGATGCCGTGTTCGCCGAGAATCCGTCCGACCTCTTTCGCCTGCGATGCCGTAATATCTGAAACATTGCCGCAGTCGAGTCCGCGCGGCTCGATATGCGTAAAGCCGTTCGCCTTGAGAGCGTCGATTTGTTCGAGCAGTCCGCCTCCCGCTTCATCCGCGAAGGCGGAAAGAAGAAAATGCGCCATTGGAATTACCCCCTTTTTATGCGCGGCAGCTTATTTGACAAGCTGTTTATAGAGCCTTATATATTCGCTCGCCGAGCGTCCCCAGCCGAAGTCGCATTCCATTGCGCGCTTGCGGAGTATCGCCCAGCCGTCACGGTCGCCGTAGCCGTCAAGGGCGCGTCTTACGGTGTGCAGCATTTCGTGAGCGTTGTAGTCGTCGAACACAAAGCCGTTGCCCTCACCGAGTATGCCCGAATCGGTCACGGTGTCCTTCAGTCCGCCCGTTGCGCGTACTATCGGAACGGAACCGTAGCGCAGCGCAAACATCTGCGACAGACCGCACGGCTCGCTCTTGCTGGGCATGAGGAACATATCGCTGCCGCCGTATATGCGCGACGCGAGAGCGGGAACAAAGCCGAGCTTTACGGAGAGCTTATCGGGGTATCTCTGCGCCGCTTCGCTGAAGAAGCTTTCGTACTGCCACTCGCCCGACCCCAAGACGACCATCTGAACGTCGCTGCCCGAAAGCAGCTCGTCAAGCACGCACTTTATAAGGTCAAACCCCTTGTGCGCAACAAGACGGCTGACGATACCGATAAGCGGCACGTCCGCTCTCACGGGCAGTCCCGTTTCCTTCTGCAGATAAGCCTTGCACTCCGCTTTTCCGCCGATGTGCTCCGCATCGAAATGCGCGGGAAGAGCCTTGTCGGTCGCGGGGTCGTTCACTGCCGTGTCTATTCCGTTAAGAATGCCGTGTATTTTGAATTGTCTTGCGTTGAGAATGGAATCGAGTCCGTAAGCGTACCACGGGTCTAAAATTTCCTGCGCGTAGGTCGGCGATACGGTTGTAACGGTGTCGGCGCACTCTATTGCGCCTTTCATGAAGTTGATGCAGCCGTCGTTTTCGAGCAGCGGCGCGTCCTCATCGGCAAATCCCGCGACATCGCCGAGTATTTCGCGTCCGTATTTGCCCTGATACTGAATATTGTGTATCGTGAATACGGTCTTGATGTTCTCAAAACCGCTGCGTGCCGCGTAATACTTAGAATAGTACGCCGGCACGAGAGCCGTCTGCCAGTCGTTGCAGTGAATGACGTCGGGCTTGAAGTCGATGTGCGGAATCATTTCGAGCACGGCGCGCGAGAAAAACGCGAACCGCTCCGCATCGTCATAGTGACCGTATATCCCCTGACGCTTAAAATAGTACTGGTTGTCGATAAAGTAGCAGATAACTCCCTGATGCTTCAGCTCGAATATTCCGCAGTACTGCCGTCTCCACGCGACGGGGACGGTGATATGTGTTATAAAGCGCATCTCGTTTCTGTACGTTTCGGGTATTCCCTCATACATCGGCATGACAAGCCTGCACCCGATAAGCCTCCGTCTGAGAGCCGCGGGCAGGCTGCCCGCCACATCGGCAAGTCCGCCGCTGGCGATAAACGGTTTTGCTTCGCTTACGGCATATAGTACTTTCATAAGGCTATCTCCTTTCGGTTAAATCTGTATGTTCTTGCCGATATAAACGGGATAGGTATCCGCGCCTACGAGCGTTTTGCCGTGGCGAACCGTGACCGCTTTATCGGTTATGCAGTATTCGAGCGAAGCCGCCTCCGCAATAAACGTGTGCGGGAACAGAATGCTGTTTTTTACCGTCGCATTGCGCTCCACGCGGCAGCCTCTGAACAGGATGCTGTTTTCGACCGTGCCGTTAATGATGCACCCGTCGGCTATAAGCGAATTTTTGACGCTGCTGCCCAGTCCGTACACGGCGGGCATGTCCTCGTAGACCTTGGTAAGCACCGGCGAAGAACCGAACAGCCTGAGATAATTTCCGTGGTCGAGCAGCGCGAAATTAGCCTCAAAGAAAGACGAAAGCGAGTCGATTACTCTGACAAAGCCGTTCATTTCAAAGCCGTAGATACGGAGCCTGTCGAGATTCTTCATAAAGATGTCCTTTTCGAAAGAGCCGTAACCCTTTGCCCAGCATTCGGACACGAGCCGTTCGAGGAGGCTCTTTTTCATCAGTGTCATCTTTGCTATATATTTTGCATGCGTTCCTGACGAGCCGAACGA
Organism: Bacteroidaceae bacterium; assembly: GCA_963620305.1. Classification (GTDB taxonomy): domain Bacteria; phylum Bacillota; class Clostridia; order Oscillospirales; family Acutalibacteraceae; genus RUG806. The sequence continues at coordinate 18,466 of CAVFAD010000006.1, forward strand.
AAGGCGGAGTATTCTGCCGTCCGTACCGATCTCCGTGATAACGGGCTGTTCGGAAAGCGACGGAGTCGCGCCCTCGGCGTACAGCATGGTAATATCGGCGTTGTGCTCCTCATGAAATGCGAACACCTCCGCAAGCTTAAGGTCAGACACCGCCGTGCAGTCGCTGATAAAGACGTATTCTTCTTTTGAGCGCGAAAGAAAATCGGATATGTTTTTGAGTGCGCCGATGCGGCTTGTGTTATAGTTTTCGACGGCATCGTAGTTAAACGGCGGGAGCAGATAAAGTCCCTCGGTCTTGCGTGAAAGATCCCACGGCTTGCCGCCGCCGATATGGTCCATAAGCGAGCGGTAGTTGTTGTTCGTGATTATGCCGACCTTTGTCATTCCGGCGTTGACCATTTTCGAAAGGACGAAATCTATAAGGCGGTAGCCGCCGCCGAACGGAACGCTCGCCATGGAGCGCACACCCGTTATTTCGGGTATCGCGGAATCGTCCGCATTGGCGAAAATAATTCCGAGAACGTTGTTTCCTCTCATACTTCGGTACCCTCCTTAACATTTTCGTCCGTCATCTTGTTTGCGCTGACCCTTGCGTTTTTGCCGATAACGGTATCGGAGCCGATGACGGTGACTCCCCACTTCGAAAGGTCGCCGCAGTGCTCGGGGTCTTCGCCCACGACCGCGCCGCTCTCGATAACCGCATTTTCGGCAACCATTGCGTACTGCACCGTTGCGCCCGCCTTGACCGTCGCACCCGGCATAACTATGGAATACTTGACGGTCGCGCCTTTTTCGACGTTTACGTTTGCGAACAGCACGGAGTAATCTATATGTCCCTCGATGCAGCACCCGCCCGAAACGAGTGAATTCTGAACAAACGCGTCGGCTGAAACAAAGTGCGGCGCGAGTGCGGAGTTCTTGCAGTAGATACGCCAGTCTTCATCGGTAAGGTCTATATTCGCCTTGGGATTGAGCAGGTCGAGGTTCGCCTCCCACAGGCTGTCTATCGTGCCGACATCCTTCCAGTAGCCGTCGAATTTATAGGCAAACAGCCGTTCGCCCGCGCCGTGCATGGCGGGGATGACGTTTTTGCCGAAGTCGTTCGAGCTGTCGGGGTCGTTTTCGTCGGCTATCAGATATTCGCGCAGCTTGCTCCACGTGAATATGTATACGCCCATGGAGGCTTTGTTCGATTTGGGATTTTTCGGTTTTTCTTCAAAGGCGGTTATCGCGCCGTCTTCGTCGGTGAACATCAGTCCGAAGCGCGACGCTTCCTCCCACGGCACTTCGAGCATCGCTATCGTGCAGGCGGCTTTTTTCTCCTTGTGGAAAGCGAGCATCTTGGAGTAGTCCATTTTGTAAATGTGGTCGCCCGAAAGCACCGCGACATATTCGGGGTCGTAGCGGTCGATGAAATTGATGTTCTGATAAATCGCGTTGGCAGTGCCCTTGTACCACTCCGTGCCTTTTATCTGCTGATAGGGCGAGAGAATGTGCACGCCGCCTTCGTTTCTGTCGAGATCCCACGCCTGACCGTTGCCGATATAGTCGTTAAGCTCAAGCGGCTGATACTGCGTAAGGACACCGACCGTATAAATGCCCGAGTTTACGCAGTTGGACAGAGGAAAGTCGATTATACGGTACTTTCCGCCGTAGGGCACGGCGGGTTTTGCTATCTTCTTGGTGAGGATTCCGAGGCGTGAACCCTGTCCTCCGGCAAGAAGCATAGCGATGCATTCGGTTTTTCTTGCCATTACTTTTCGTCCTTTCTTTTAGCCGGTGAAAATTTAAGGTACAGACACGACAGTCCCGGCAGCGTTATTTCGAATGAGTTTTCCTTGCCGTGCATCGGTAAGGGTTTTGTTGAGATGCGTTTTTTCGTAAACTCCCCTCTGCCGCCGAAGGCGGTGTCGTCGGAATTGAGAAGCACCGTGAGCGTTCCCGCTTCGGCAATGCCTATGCGGTAATTTCTGCGCGTGACGGGCGTGAAATTGCACACCGAAACCGTATGACCGCCCTTTTTGTCGGTGCGCATAAATGCGGCGACGGAATTGTCGCAGTCGTCACTCACGAGCCACTCGAAGCCTTCCCACGAATAGTCCGTTTCCCAAAGCGGAGCGTTGTTTTTATAGCAAGCGTTCAGCGCGCGCGTAAAGTCGTGCAGAGAACGGTGCGAGTCGTAGCCGAGCAGGAACCAGTCGAGCTGTTTTTTCTCCTGCCACTCGATAAACTGTCCGAATTCCTGACCCATGAACAGCAGCTTTTTGCCCGGGTGAGAATACATATAGCCGAGAAATACTTTCATGCCCGCGAATTTTTCTTCGTACGTTCCGGGCATTTTGTTTATCAGCGAACACTTGCCGTGTACGACTTCGTCGTGTGAAATCGGCAGAATGAAGTTTTCGGAAAATGCGTAGAAAAGCGAAAACGTTATCAGGTCGTGATTGTATTTTCGCGACAGTCCGTCAAGCGACGTATAGCGCAGAATGTCGTTCATCCACCCCATGTTCCACTTGAAGTTAAAGCCGAGTCCGCCGTCGGACACGGGACGCGACACGAGCGGCCACGCGGTGGATTCCTCCGCAATCATGAGCGCGTACGGGTGGTCGCGGAAGATACATTCGTTAAGCTGACGGATAAAAGCCACGGCTTCGAGATTTTCGCGTCCGCCGTATATGTTGGGTCGCCACTCGCCGTCTTTTTTGCCGTAGTCGAGGTAGAGCATCGACGCGACGGCATCCACACGCAGTCCGTCAACGTGATATATTTTGAAGAAAAACGACGCGGACGATATCAGAAAGCTGACGACTTCGTTTTTGCCGTAATCGAACACGCGCGTACCCCAGTCGGCATGCTCGCGCTTGAGCGGGTCGGAATATTCGTACAGATACCCGCCGTCAAATTCGTAAAGACCGAAGGCATCCTTCGGAAAGTGCGCAGGCACCCAATCGAGAATCACACCGATTCCGTTTTCATGCAGCCTGTTTACGAAATACATAAAGTCGTGCGGTGTGCCGTAGCGTGACGTCACGGCAAAATAACCCGTTGTCTGATATCCCCACGAGCCGTCGAACGGATGCTCCGTTATCGGCATCAGCTCGACATGAGTGTAACCCATTTCGGTCAGATACGGCACAAGCTCGTCCGCAAGCATGCGGTACGACAGAAAAGTACCGTCCTCGTTCGTGCGCCACGAGCCTGCGTGAATTTCGTAAATATTTACGGGACTTTCGTACACGGTGCGGCGCGACCTGCGCGAAAAATACGCTTTGTCCGTCCAGTCGAAGCCGTCAAGCTCATAAAACTTCGAAGCCGTGCCGGGGCGCGTTTCGGCATGAAAGGCATAAGGGTCGGCTTTCATTGCGCGGCTGCCGTTTTTGCCTACGATAAAATATTTATACGTATCGTAGCGTTTTATGCCGCTTATTTCCGCTTCCCATACTCCCTTTGAAATTTCGGTCATTGGGTATGCGCTTTCGCTCCAGCCGCAAAACTCTCCCGTTACAAAAACGCTTTTCGCGTTGGGCGCCCACACTCTGAACACTGCGCCGCCGGGAACAGCGTGCGAGCCGAAAAATTTGTAGCATTCGCTGTTGCGTCCCTGCTTAAAGAGATAAACGGGCACTTCGCCGCCGTTTTTTTCGGTATTACTCAAGGGCAAACACCTCCAATATCAGTTTATCAGATTTAGACACGCTTTTCAAGTGTTTTTTTGACTATTTTGTTAGAAGCGGCTTTACGGATTTTTTTAAAATTTTGTGCATTGTGCACATTTTTCGACGCGCTGTTTTTCAGTTCCGACGTACTCCGAGCGCACTTTCGCAAAAAAAACGGAATACGGCACCGTTTTTCCGTCGGAAAACGGTTTGACATTTTTCTGCGAAGATGGTATACTTTTAACATAAATTCATCCTTAACGGAGGCGCGGGTATGAAAAACATACTGAAAAAGGCTCTCTCGGCGGTTCTTGCATGTCTTATGCTCACGGGCGGCGCGGCTGTCGCTTCGGCTGCCGACAACACCGTAAAAAACGTGTCCTGCACCATGTACGGCAGCGGCGCGTCGGGCAGAGGCTTCTGCTGGTTTACGTCGGACAGGGCGGGGTCGGATCTCCAAATCGTAAAAACTTCCGAATTTGACGGGAGCTTTGACAGCGCAAAAACCTATTCCGGCACACAGACTCTTTATCGCTGCAGGTATTCCCACAGGGTCGCAGTGACCGACCTCGAAGCCGGCACCGCTTACACCTACAGGGTGGGCGACGCGGGCGCGAACGTATGGAGCGACGCGAAATCTTTCACAACGGACGACGGCGACAGTGCTTTCAAATTCGTAACGATTGCCGACGTTCAGGCAAGCAGCAACGAAAACTTCGCGCATGCGGCTCTCACGCTTAAGGGTGCGCTTGCGACGATGCCCGATGCGGAATTTACCGTCAACCTCGGCGACTACGTCAACGACAACACGAACGAGGAGTGGGACTGGTATTTCTCGAATTTCGCATTCGCGAACGACATTCTCACGCAGGTTCCCGTTGCGGGCAATCACGACGGCAACATCACAAACAAAGCCAACACAAACTGCTTTAAGAACACCTTCTGTCTTGACGAAAGCAAAAACGAGTCGATAGAGGGTGTCTACTATTCGTTCGACTACGGCAACGCGCATTTTGCCGTACTCAACACAAACGACATGTATCCGATGAGTCAGGCACAGAGAAACTGGCTGATAAACGACATGTCCAACACGGACGCACGCTGGAAAATAGTGCTTCAGCACCGTTCGCTGTATTCCGCAGGCAAAAACATCAACAAACCCGACACGATAGTTATGCGCAATGTGCTCATACCGATAATGGACGAGCTCGGAATCGACATGGTGTACGCGGGTCATGACCACATGTACCTCCGCACGAATCAGGTCAAGGGCGACGCACTCGTCGAAAACGTAACATACGTCGACGAAATTTACAACGGCGAAAAGATTACCTTTGCCGTCAACCCCGACGGAACCGTCTACACTCTCCCCTCCACCGCCGGAACAAAACGCTATGCCGTCAACGAGGATGCGATTTCTCCCATTCTCGATGTTGCGGCAGTCGCCGAAACGACACGCGACAGAGGCGGATGCTTCTGCACGACCGAAATAAACGGCGACAGGCTCATCTATAAAGCCTACATCGTCGACGATGAAACGCAGGAAATTTCGCTCATAGACTCGTACGCGATAATAAAAACCGCAAACGACGAAATCGAAAGCACCGATCTCCCCGAAAGCTTCGGCATTTCGTTCGCGATGAGCTTTATAAACTTCGTAAAGGCAATCTTTGAAATGTTCAAGTCCTATTTCGGCATGCTGCTCAAAAAGTGAGCCGAAACGACCCGATAAAACGGTATGCGCCCCGCCTGTATTCAACATACACGGCGGAGCGCATTTTTACGTTATTTGCGTTTTTGCAGGTCGGTGCCGCATCGGCTTACACCGTCGGCGATGTGGTTTTGAGCGTCACGTCGTGATAACCGCCCTCGACGATACTCGTCGAAGAAACGAGCGTGAGCTTTGCCTTTTCGTGAAGCTCGGGAATCGAAAGAACGCCGCAGTTGCACATTGTCGATCTGACCTTATAAAGACTCTTTTCGACATTGTCGTGGAGCGCGCCCGCGTATGTAACATAAGAGTCGACTCCCTCCTCAAACGACAGCTTTGTGCTGCCGCCGAGGTCGTACCGCTGCCAGTTTCTCGCTCTGTTTGAACCCTCGCCCCAGTACTCCTTTACGTACGCGCCGTTGATAAACAGCTTATTTGTGGGACTTTCGTCAAAGCGCGCGAAATATCTGCCGAGCATGACAAAGTCCGCGCCCATTGCGAGTGCAAGCGTTATGTGATAATCGAACACAATGCCGCCGTCGGAACAGACGGGGATATATATGCCCGTTTTTTCGTAATATTCGTTTCTTGCTTCGACAACGTCTATGAGAGCGGATGCCTGACCTCTGCCTATGCCCTTGGTTTCACGCGTGATGCATATCGAGCCGCCGCCGATGCCGACCTTAATAAAGTCCGCGCCCGCTTCGGCAAGGAACAAAAAGCCTTCCCTGTCGACGACGTTGCCCGCGCCGACCTTTACGGTGTCACCGTATTTTGCCCTGATGAAATCTATTGTCTTTTTCTGCCAGCAGCTGTAGCCCTCGGAAGAATCTATACACAGCACGTCCGCGCCCGCCTCGACAAGCGCGGGTACGCGTTCTTCGTAGTCGCGGGTATTTATGCCTGCGCCCGTCATAAAGCGTTTGTCCGCGTCAAGCATCTCGTAAGGGTGACGCTTGTGCGACGAATAGTCTTTTCGGAAAACAAAATACATCATATTGCCGTTATTGTCGACTATCGGCAGAGAATTGAGCTTATGCTCCCATATTATGTCATTCGCTTCTTTGAGAGTGGTTTGCGCGGGAGCGGTTATGAGCTTTTCGAGAGGTGTCATAAATTCCGACACTTTAATGTCGGGGGTCATTCTGCTTACCCTGTAGTCACGGCTCGTGACTATTCCGAGCAGTCTGCCGTTGGGCGTACCGTCGGCGGTTATGGCGACGGTCGAAAAACCGTTTTTCTCCTTGAGCTTCAGCACGTCTTCAAGGGTGTTGTCGGGCGTGAGGTTTGACGCGCTTACGACAAAACCCGCCTTATATCCCTTGACACGTGCGACCATTGCCGCTTCATCCTCGATGCTCTGCGAACCGTAGATAAACGACATTCCGCCCTCTTTTGCAAGAGCTATAGCAAGCGTATCGTTTGAAACGGACTGCATTATCGCCGAAATCATCGGAACGTTAAGCGAAATCGCAGGTTCTTCGCCCTTTTTGAATTTGACGAGCGGTGTTTTCAGCGAGACGTTGTCGGGTATGCATTTTTCGGAAGTGTAACCCGGGATAAGAAGATATTCGCTGAAGGTATGCGACGGTTCTGTTATAAATGTAGCCATTTTCTCTGCCTGCTTTCCGTTTGATTTTAATTAGTAAGTATACCACACGCCGCGCCGACGGTCAATAAAAAGCTTTTTGCCTTTATGCGTGTTTTTTCTGCTTTTTTACGGCTTTTCTTCCCACAGTCCGCGTTTTTTATAAAACCGAAGTGAGCCGACCCCGAAAACGCAGTACAGGCCTAAAGCGCAGTATCTGCGGCGGCGCGGTATCACCGAAAGATGATGTTTGGGTGTTTTCTGCGGCGCGGTATCACCGAAAGATGATGTTTGGGTGTTTTCTGCGGCGCGGTGTCAGCCGAAGGACAGCCGATTTATTTTTTACGCCACGGTGTATCCCGCGTCCGTAATCGCCCTGCGTACCGCGTCAAGCGTTCCGTCCTCGCCCGTGACCGTTACGGTTTTGTCGGCGAGGTCAACCCTTGCATCCGTGACTCCGCCGACGCTTTTTACCGCTTCTTCGACGCGTGCGGCGCAGTGTGCGCACATCATGCCCTCTGCTTTTACGGTGTATGTTATCATTTGAATTTCCTCCTTGTTCGGCATCTGAATTTTTCGCTGCCGTGTACATTATACATTCCGCCCCGCAAGTTTTGCAATATTACTCTTGAAAAAAAGACAAACAGTGTGTATACTGTAAGCTGACGGGGGTCGAACCCGTGCTATGTGTGTCGGTGCGCAGCTGCGTTTTTTGCGCCGCGCATCTCGAATGAAAGGAAACAGCAATGGAAGACAATACGACTTATACATACAAATACGAAAAAGAGCAGGATAAACCCATCCGCTCGCTTAAAAGATATTTTGCCGCCGTTACGGTCATACTGCTCATAGCGGCTGTCTGCTGCGGCATCGTCGCGGGCAAAATTCAGGCAAAAAAAGAAGCCGAAACCACGACGGAGCCGACGGTAACCGAGGAGCCGACCTCTGCCGCTCCTCCCGTTGACGATACGTATGCGGCGGGAAGCTATTCCGTAAATACGGGCGACGTTGCGCTCCGCTTCAGAAAAGAGCATTCGCAGGATGCCGAGACGATTCTCGAAATACCCGACAAAACAAAGCTCGATATCACCGAAATCTATATTGACGAAACGGCGACCGACGAGGTTTTCAAGTACTGGGGCAAAACGACATATTACGGTCATGAAGGCTGGATAACGATGAAGTACCTCAAAAAAGAATATTCCGACGGCATCGTTACTCCAGACGATTACACCGATACCGTTTCCGCCGACGGCACAACGGCTTCGGGCGGCGAAGCAACGACATCGGGCACGGCAGGCACTCCGTCCTCAAAGTACTCGGCGGGCGACTATAAGGTTTCGGTCGACGGCTCGACGCTGCGTTTCAAGAAAGAACCCGGAAGGAACACGGAGGTGCTTTCGAGCATTCCCGACGGCACTGCGGTTGCGGTGCTTGAAGTTGTCGAGATAGAAGAAACGGACGACGTATACCGCTATTGGGGCAAAATTTCATATAACGGATATACGGGATATGTTTCGATGGCTTATCTCACAAAATAAAAAAGCAAGGCGCAAAAGTCGCTCCGCTCCGGGCGCAGACACTCTCGCCTTACAAAAGCTCCCGACAGCAGGTGCGTCTGCAATCGGGAGCTTTGCGGTTTTTACAGTACGGTCATGCCGTAATGCCGTCGGCAAAATCGAGTATGTCGCGGCACACTTCGGGACGCGCCGCTTCGTTGTGTATTTCGTGGCGCAAGCCGTCAAACAGGCGCATTGACACGTTGACGTGTCCGCTTGCAAGAAGCTTTTCGTATACCTCCTTAACGCCCTTGCCGTAGCTGCCGACGGGGTCGTCCGCACCCGCAATAAGCCTTATCTTCATTGATTTCGGTACGCCGTTATACCACTTGTCCCCCGAAACGGACTCGAGCACGCCGAACAAATCGCGGAAAGCCGAGGCGGTAAACATAAAGCCGCATTTGGGATCGGCAACGTATTTTTTGACATTTTCTTCGTTCGCCGAGAGCCACTCAAAGCCCGTGCCGCCGCCGAATTTTTTGTTATATGAGCCGAAGGCGAGACTGTCGATAAATTTCGATTTGTACATGGGTCCCTTTATTTTGCTTATCGCGTCTGCGACGAGGATGCCGACGGGCGCACCGGGATTTTTGCCCGATGTGCCGCATATTACCGCACCGTCGACGCTGCCCGCGAACGTCGCAATGTAATTTCTCGAAATAAACGAACCCATGGAGTGACCCCACAGAATTATTTTTTTGCCCTGCCAGAGCTTTTTCGCAAGCTCCGTCACGCTTTTTACGTCTTCGACAAGCCTTTTGTAACCGTCCCTTTCGCAGAAAAAGCCGAGCATGGAATCATCCTTCACGCTTCTGCCGTGTCCCGCGTGGTCGTGCATTATAACTGCGTAGCCGCTGTCGGCAAAGCACTCCGCAATCTCAAGGTAGCGGTCGGTGTGCTCAGCCATTCCGTGGACTATCTGAATTACGCCCGCAATATTTTTGTCTGCGGGTTCGACGGTCTGTACGAATATATCGGTGTTCCCCGCATGAGACGGAAACGAATGTGTATTATGTACATATTTCATCGCAATATCCTCCTCGCTTTTTCATATATTGTACCACATCCGAACGGATTTGTGAACGGTTTTTTCAAAAAAAATATTCTTCTCCGTTCTGCGGAAATTTTTAATCTTGCAACGCACCGCACAAGTGTGCTATATTGTATTATATGCGTGCCGAATAAAAGGTATATTCAAAGTAAATGTGTAAAGATAAATCTACAAAACAAAGCGTGTTTATAAACCGACCGAAGGGAGGGCGCGGAGCATGCTCGGTGTAAAAATAGGAATCGACTTCGGTTCGACAAACATAACGCTGTGCGAAGACGACAGAGGAATCGTCATAAGCGAACCGTCCGTTGTTGTTTGCGACAGCTACACGGGGCGTCCCGTTGCCGTCGGTTCGGCGGCAAAAAAAATGGTCGGCAAGCTCCCCGGCTCGCTGCGTGCGGTGTACCCAATAAAGGACGGAATAGTTAACGATTTCGCAACGGCGCGTTTCATGCTCAAGCGCTGCATAGACAGACTGTGCCGCAACCGCCTTTTTAAGCCGAACATTCTCATGTCGGTGCCCGGCTCCGTTACGGCTCTTGAAAAAAAGACCATACTCGACGTCATATATGCCGCAGGTGCGGGACGCGCCTGTTTTCTCGACGAGGCTCTTGCAGCCGCGATAGGTGCGGGAGTGAGTCTGACCGAACCGAAAGGAATGTTCATCTGCGATATAGGCGGCGGCACTGCCGACTGCGCGGTCGTTACTATGGGCAATATAGCCGTGTCGCGTTCGGTAAAGGTGGGCGGCAACGACCTGACAAGGCGCATAGCGGAATATATTCTTCATGAGCACAACACGGAAGTGGGCGAAGAAACAGCCGACGAAATAAAGCGTACGGTCGGCTCGGCTGTGTACCGCAACGAAGAAATTGCGATGACGGTCGGCGGCAAAAGCGGCGAAACAGGCTGTCCCGTGCTTTTTGAAATAACCTCTACCGAGGTCTACTGGGTGCTTAAGTCCTGCGTCGAGGAAATACTGTCGTGCATCCGCCGCGTGCTTGAGATAACTCCGCCGGAGCTTGTTTCGGACATTGCGGACGCGGGAATAATTCTTACGGGCGGCACGGCAAGGCTGTTCGGAATCGACAGATACATAGAATGGAACACGGGAATACGGACGTTCTGCGCCCCCGAGCCGGAAAAATGCGCCGCGCTCGGACTTGAAGCAATGCTTTCGGATATGATGTATCTCGAACGCAGCGGATACGTCTTCCGTCCCGGAGAGGAAACGCCCGAAGATGAATAACAAAACACAGCCGCCGACCGAAACAAACGAAACGTCGCTGGCGGGAATTGTCGAAAATGTTGTTTTCCGAAACGGCAGCAACGGCTTCACGGTTCTTGAAATAAACAAAAACGGAGAACTGCTCTCCGCCGTGGGAGTTCTTTCGGAAATATCCGCAGGCGAGGAAGTGATACTGCACGGCAAATGGACTTCGCACGAGGTCTTCGGCAGGCAGTTCAGGATAGAAGCCTGCGAACGCACACTTCCCGACACTGCGGCAAAGCTGTACAGATACCTCGCCGCAGGCTCGGTTAAGGGAGTGGGTCCCAAGCTTGCGTCAAAAATAGTGGAACGCTTCGGCGACGATACGTTTGACGTACTCGAAAACAACCCCGAACGCCTTTCCGTTATAAAGGGCATATCAAAAGAAAAAGCGATAGCCGTCGGCACCGAATTCAGACGGCAGCACGCAATGCGGCAGGTGCTTATCGAGCTCGAACGCTACGGCATCACCCCCACGGAATGCACCGCCGCATATAAATATTTCGGCGTAAACGCGGTAAACGTCATCAAGGAAAACCCGTATATCCTCTACGGCACGGTGAAAGGCTTTTCGTTTGAACGCAGCGAAAAGCTTGCCGTTCGCATGGGAATAAGCGCAGATTCGCCGTATCGGCGCAGAGCGGGCATACTCTATATCCTGTCGCACAATCTTGCAAACGGTCACACCTGCGTTCCGCGCAGAAAGCTCACCGACCCCGGAAGCCGACTGCTCGGCGCTTCTCCCGACGAAATCAGCAGAACGGTTGACGAGCTTGTCGCGATGAAGCAGCTCGTGTCCGCAGATATTTCGGGAGAAGAATTTCTGTTTCTTCCGCGAATGTATATCGCCGAAAAAAATATCGCCGAGCGGCTTGAGCTTATGACGAAATTCGCGCCTGCCGCAATTCCGACCATCGACGGAGACATAAGCGGCATAGAAGCGCGCACGGGCATAATTTTTGCCGCAAAGCAGCGCGAGGCAATAAAAACCGCAGGCGAACGCGGCATGCTCGTGCTGACGGGAGGTCCCGGCACGGGAAAAACGACGGCAGTCAAGGGAATAATAGAAATATTCGACAAAAAGCATGTCGATGTTCTGCTGTGCGCCTCCACGGGACGCGCGGCAAAGCGGCTGAGTGAAGTGTGCGGACGCGAGGCAAAGACCATACACCGTCTTCTCGAAGTCGAGTGGGACGAGAGCGACAAACCCGTATTCAGGCGCAACACCGAAAATCCGCTTACATGCGGCGCGGTGATAATAGATGAAATGTCAATGGTGGATGCCGAGCTTTTTTCGAGCCTGCTCGACGCGCTGCCGCTCGGCGCAAGGCTTATTCTGGTGGGAGACGCCGACCAGCTGCCGAGCGTGGGTCCGGGGAACGTGCTGACGGATATAATATCCTCGGACAGACTGCCCGTCGTATGCCTGACGGAAATTTTCAGGCAGGCTCAAAAAAGCCTTGTCGTCATGAACGCACACAGAATCATCTCCGGCGAGATGCCGATACTGACATCGACCGACAACGACTTCTTTTTTCTGCGCCGCGACAACGCGTCAGCCGCCTCTGCGGTGGCGCAGCTTATCTCAAAGCGTCTGCCCGATGCGTACGGATTTTCTCCGCTTGAAGACATACAGGTGCTGTGTCCGTCGCGAAAAGGCGACTGCGGCACGGTAAACCTCAACCGTCTGCTGCAGGCGGAACTTAACCCGAAGCACCGCACGAAAAACGAAGTCAATACCGCAGCGGGGCGCATATTTCGCGAGGGCGACCGCGTTATGCAGACGAAAAACAATTACGGCATAACGTGGCACCGCGGAAATGAAGAAGGCGAAGGCGTTTTTAACGGCGATATCGGCATACTCAAAAAAATAAACTATGCCGCAGGTATCATGACAGTCGAATTTGACGACCGCACGGCGGATTACCCCACCGACAACCTCACCGAGCTGGAGCTTGCCTATGCTGTCACCGTCCACAAAAGTCAGGGCTGCGAATACCCCGCCGTCATTATTCCGCTGTCGGGCGTTCCGCCGCTGCTGACGTACAGAAATCTGCTGTACACCGCCGTTACACGCGCAAAAAAAATGGTAATAATCGTCGGAAGTGAGGAAACGGTGCGCAGAATGACCGAAAACGACCGACAGAATAAAAGATATTCCGCCCTCAAGGATTTTTTGTGTGTATAAATATTTACAAAACGAAATAAAAGTAGTAGAATATCATGGAATAAGCCGAAAGGACACATATAATGAGTAAGGAACTTGCGAAGCTCTACGACCCCAAAAGCGTAGAAGACAGAATTTACAAAAACTGGCTTGACGCAAAGTACTTTCACGCAAAATGCGACGAAAGCAAGCCTGCATATACTATCGTCATCCCCCCGCCGAACATCACGGGACAGCTCCACATGGGACATGCCCTTGACGAAACGCTTCAGGATATTTTGATCCGCTTCAAGCGCATGCAGGGGTACGACACTCTTTGGCTGCCCGGCACCGACCATGCGTCCATTGCGACCGAAGCAAAAATCGTCGAAGCCATGCGCAAAGAAGGCATCACGAAAGAACAGATAGGACGCGAAGCGTTTTTGGAACGCGCATGGGCATGGAAAAAACAGTACGGCGGCAGAATTATCGAGCAGCTTAAAAAGCTCGGCTCGTCATGCGACTGGGACAGAGAACGGTTTACACTTGACGAAGGCTGCAGCAAGGCTGTAAAAGAGGTGTTTGTCCGCCTTTACGAAAAGGGACTCATTTACCGCGGCAACAGAATGGTCAACTGGTGTCCGTTCTGCAACACGTCGATATCGGATGCGGAGGTGGAATATGAAGAAAAGGACTCCAACTTCTGGCATCTTCTTTACACCGTAAAAGAAACGGGCGAAAAGCTCGAGCTTGCGACGACGCGCCCCGAAACAATGCTCGGCGATACTGCCGTTGCGATAAATTCCGAAGATGAAAGATACAGGCATCTTCACGGCTGCCACGTCATTTTGCCGCTTCTCAATAAAGAGATTCCCATAGTCTGCGACGAACACGCCGACATGACAAAGGGCACGGGTGTCGTTAAAATCACTCCCGCGCACGACCCCAACGACTTTGAGGTCGGCAGACGGCATGACCTTCCCATGGTTCGCACATTTACGTATGACGGACATCTCACGGGCGCGGCGGACAAGGCTGCCGCCGACGAATATATTGCGAGCGGAAAAGCCGCTCCCGACGAACCCGTTGTGCTCGACTGCGGAAAATATGCGGGCATGACCGCCGCAGAAGCAAGAAAAGCCATTGTTTCGGACCTTGAAGCGGGCGGATATATAAAGTGCATCGAACCGCTTAAGCACGAAGTCGGCACATGCTACCGCTGTCACACAAGCATTGAACCCATGATTTCAAAGCAGTGGTTTGTCAAAATGGAGCCGCTTGCCGAGCCGGCAATAAAAGCCGTCGAAAACGGCGAAACGAAATTCGTTCCCGAACGCTTTACAAAAATTTATCTCAACTGGATGCGCGGCACGCGCGACTGGTGCATTTCACGTCAGCTCTGGTGGGGACACCGCATTCCCGCGTGGTACTGCGACGACTGCGGCGAAGTGACCGTCACAAAAGAAGAAAAAATCTGCAAGTGCCCGAAGTGCGGTTCGGCTAATCTCACGCAGGACCCCGATACGCTCGATACGTGGTTTTCGTCCGCTCTCTGGCCGTTCTCAACGCTCGGCTGGCCCGACGACACGAAAGACCTCAGGCACTTTTTTCCGACCGATACGCTCGTAACCGGATACGATATAATCGGATTCTGGGTAAGCAGAATGATATTCTCATCGCTCGAATACATGGGCAAGGTGCCGTTTGACACCGTGCTCATTCACGGTCTTGTGAGAGACGCGCAGGGCAGAAAAATGTCAAAGTCGCTCGGCAACGGCATAGACCCGCTCGAAATAATCGACAAATACGGTGCGGACGCTTTGAGATTTACGCTTGCCACGGGCAATTCACCGGGAAACGACACGCGTTTTTCGAACGAAAAGGTCGAAGCGTCGCGCAACTTCGCAAACAAGCTGTGGAACGCCGCAAGATTCGTGCTCATGAACCTCGGCGAAAACGAACCCGCTCCGCATATTCCCGCCGACCTCGCACTCGAGGACAGGTGGATACTCGACGTATACAACGACACCGTAAAGGAAGTCACCTCGAACCTCGACAGATTCGAGCTCGGCATTGCCGTTTCAAAGCTGTACGACTTTATATGGGACGTGCTGTGCGACTGGTACATAGAAATCTGCAAAATACGTCTGTCGTCCGACGACGAAAAGCTTAAAAACAACGCACGTGCGGTGCTTGTGTACGTTTTGTCGAACACTATGAAGCTTCTGCACCCGTTCATGCCGTTCATAACGGAAGAAATATGGCAGACGCTGCCGCATGACGGCGATTCGGTAATGGTTTCGCCGTGGCCCGTATATTCCGACGCGCTTCATTTCCCGACGGAAAAAGCGGCAATGGAAAAAATCATGACAGCCGTCAAGGCAATAAGAAACCGCCGCGCCGAAATGAACGTACCGCCGTCAAGAAAGGCGCACATACTTGTCGTTTCTCCCGATTTCGCGCTCTATGCGGACGGAGAAAAATTCTTCACCCGCCTTGCGTCCGCGTCGGGACTCGAAGCGTCCGCGAACGAAGCCGATTTCGAGCTTGACGGAACAGTAAGCATCGTGACCGAAAACGCAAAAATATATCTGCCGCTTGCGGAGCTTGTCGACCTCGCGGCTGAAAAGAAGCGTCTTGAAAAAGAGCTGTGCGACGTCGAAAAGAAGCTTGCGCAGATAAACGGAAAGCTTTCAAACGAGGGATTCCTTGCAAAAGCTCCGGCTGCCGTCGTCGAAGAACAGCGAAAAACACAGGCAAAGCTTACCGAAAAAGCGAAAATGCTCCGTGAGAGCATAGAAAAGCTCGGTTAATCACGGAGGCTGAAATGAATTTTGACGAAGCCGTCGGATTTTATCATTCACTGAATCGGTTCGGAGTGCAGCCGGGACTTGAACGCATCAAAGCACTGTGCGCCGAGCTCGGAAATCCGCAGACAAAGCTGAAATGCATTCATGTCGCGGGCACAAACGGCAAAGGCAGCACCTGCACGGTTATCGCAGGCGTGCTGCGCGCCGCAGGATACAGCGTCGGACTGTATACGTCGCCCTATGTTACCGAATTCAGAGAACGCATACAGCTCAACGGCGAATTTATTCCGAAAGACGCGCTGTGCCGTGTGACTCAGAGGGTTGCCGACGCGCTCAAAGCCGTTAATGCGCGAGGGGTCTTCCCTACCGAATTTGAAGCGGTCACGGCGGCTGCGTTCCTGTTCTATGCGCAAAGCGGCTGCGACGCGGTCGTACTCGAAACGGGACTCGGCGGCAGATTCGACGCGACGAACATAACGGATGCGCCCGTTGTATCCGTTATAACGTCGGTGTCTCTTGACCACACGGCGGTGCTCGGCGATACATTGGAAAAGATAGCATGGGAAAAAGCCGGGATAATCAAGCGCAGCCGCCCGGTCATAACAAGTGCCGCTCAGCCGCGCGAAGCGGCGGAAGTCATCGAAAAGTGCGCGGAGGAAAACGGCTCCGAGCTTATTAAAGCCGACGCGTCCGAGATGTTTGAAAACGTGTCGGAAACGCTTTTCGGTTCCGATGTTACATATAACGGGTTACGGCTGCATATTCCGTTCGGCGGAGCGCATCAGCGCGAAAATATGTCGCTGTGCCTTGCATGCTTTGACGTATTGAAAAAAAACGGTTTTGACATTCCCGACAGCGCGGTGCAAAACGGTACGGCGAACGCTTTTATCCCCGCCCGAACCGAAATTATGTGCCGCGAACCGCTTATCATACTCGACGGTTCGCACAACGCTTCGTCGACCGCTGCCCTTGCAGCACTGCTGAAAGAATTTTTATCGGACAAAAAAGCCGTTGCCGTCATGGGAATGATGGCAGATAAAGATACAGCGTCGGCTCTCGACAACCTTTTGCCGTGTTTTTCGCACGTGTTTACGACGACACCGTCAAATCCGAGAGCATTGGATGCCGAAAAATTTGCTTTGCTCATCGGCAGCAGGGGGTGCGCGGCCACTGCGGTAAACAGTCCGTGTGAAGCCGTAAAAGCCGCTTTTGACCTTGCGCAGGCTTTGTGGATACCGACCGTCGTTTGCGGTTCTCTTTATCTTGCTGCCGATGTCAGGGAATATATGAAACAGGAAATCAAAACACGGTTCGGCTGCGATGCCGATGCCGAAAACAAAAGAAAAGGGTGATTTTATGCCGATGATTGTTGATGCCGCTCTCGTTACGAGAAAGGGCAAAAACGCAGGATTCAACACCGGAAGCATAAATGCTTCGGGTAAATTGTGGCAAAGGGAAAAAATTCACAGCGACAAGGGAGTTTTTGTTGCGGGACGTGCCGAAAACGACCCTTACTATGCGGTGGCGACCTCGGGGGTAAAGGGAATTGCCGAAACGGCGGTTACGCTGATAAACGATTTTTCTGCGTCAATGAACGCTGCCGAGGACACAAACAGCAAGTCTCTCGCGGGATTTTTCGACAGATTTTCAGGCTTCATCAAAGAAAATGCAGACCTTGACCCGTCGTCGTTTTCCATGGCTGTG
Source organism: Bacteroidaceae bacterium (assembly GCA_963620305.1). Taxonomy (GTDB): domain Bacteria; phylum Bacillota; class Clostridia; order Oscillospirales; family Acutalibacteraceae; genus RUG806. The sequence goes on from CAVFAD010000006.1 coordinate 35,961, forward strand.
TTCACGGGCAGCTGCAATAAGGTGCATGTCGGTCTGAGCGGAAAAGCAGCAGCATACGTATTTTCAAGCGGCATTCTGAATGCCGTAACGCCCGATACCGCCGTTTATAACGACGGTGTGACTTCGTACGGCACGGTCGAATACAACAATGTTCACAGCGGCGATATATTCCTTCTTTTCGGCGAAGAAGTCGCAAGCACAAATTCGGCTGAAACCGTTAACGACATCTGCGCTGCAAGCGACGGCGACATTCAGCTTATCCTGCGCCGAATTGCAAATGCGGCTATTTCCTCGGCTGCAGAAAATTCCGTTTCACTTATCGCCGTTAAGATAATCGAAGTCGAGGCTCCGTTTGCGGCATCAATACCCGAGAACGTCGCGGCTGCCGTAACGACGGAAACAGCCGAAGAAGCGGAAGCTCCCGCAGACGGTACCGACGTACCCGACGAAACGCAGACGGACACGCAGCCCGTTTCGGAAAGCAACAAAAAGAGAACCGCAGGCTTTATTATAATTTCCGCAGTGCTCGCTGTTTTTGTCCTGATTCTCGGCATCGTCGCCGTAAAAGGAATAATTTACTACAAAGGCGGCAAAACCGCCGACGAAACGACAACCGCAGCTGAGGAATCAACGACCGCCGCAGTCGAATCCACTGCGGCTGAGGAAGAATCCGCAACCGAAGCAACGACGACCGAAAAAGCAACCGAAGCCGCAACGACACGCGCCGCAGAAAAAACAACGGCACGTACCGCAGAAAAGACAACGGCGCGTTCCTCCGAGCGCACAACGGCTAAAACAGAGCGTCAGACCGAAAAGACAACCGAAAAGGTAACAGAAAAGCCGACCGAAAAGTCAACGGAAAAGGCGACCGAAAAAACGACGGCGTCAGAGGACGAAACAACGACGGAAAAGGTCACAGAGACCGTCACGGAGGAATCTTCGCTGACCGAAAAAGACTCCGTTCCCGAAACGGCATCCGAAGAAAAAGCCGCCGTTGACTGAAACCGGCATTAACGGGAACTTTGTACATTTCGGGCAGATTCTTTCCCGTAAGCTGACGGGAGAAAGTTTTTGACTTAAAAAGCTTTACCGTACCGCAAAAAAACGAGCCGTCGCACCGATCGGTGCTTCGACTCGCTTTTTGTCTGTTTCAAAATCCGCCGCAAAAGCACACATCATATTTCAACATAAACGGTGTGAACGTTTCCCGCATCCGGAATGGGAACCCAGTCGGCATTTTCATAGCTCACATCCCACCCGCCTTCGTCAACGATTGCCGTTTGCTTCTGCGGCTTCGGCTGCTTTTTTCTCTTTTTTTAAATCGGTCAGCTTCTGCTTAGTGCCGTCGGGACGGAGAAGCACCGTGCTGTCAAGCTGTGCGCGGAGCGACGCTTTATAGGCGTCTATATACTCCCGCCGCAAGGCTGCCTGCTCCTCTTTTTCCGCAGGAGAAAGTTCCGCCGAGCGTGATTTGCGTGCAAGCTCGTTTATCCTGTCCAATTTTTCGCGCGTAATCATTTCAATGCCTCCTTCGGGTCGTAAAAGCCTTCAAATTCCGACGGGTCGAACGGAATGTCCCAATCGACCTCGCTCTCGTTTTCCTCATCTTCGCCGTCGGGAACGACGGGAACCTCATACATTGCCTCGCATTTTCCCGTGTTCGACCATATAGACGGTGTCACGACAAGAGTGTAGCCGCAGCCGTTCGGCATCAGCCACTCGTGCATCGGACGTTCGGGCAGCGCAAACATCTGCATTACGGTCATGATAACTCCGCCGTGGGTCACGACTGCTGCATCGCCGACACCCGTCTTTATCAGTCCCGCGACAAGCTCATTGAAGCAGCCGCACACTCTTTTTTGAAATTCGCCGTTCGTTTCGCCGTACGGCGCACCCGCGTCGGCTTTGCCCGAAAGCCACTCCGTAAACGCGGGGTCGGTCTGAAGCTCGGCGGCTGTCTGCCCCTCAAATTCACCGAAATCGTACTCGTTTAGTCCGTCGAGGATAAGCGGCTTTGAATCCGGATACAGAATTCGCGCGGTTTCTATGCAGCGATTCATCGGACTCGTAATAACGACCTCCGCACGCGGATAAATCGCGCGGCTTTTCATGTCGTGCAGCTGCCGTCTGCCCTCATCGGTAAGCATAACGTCGGTCTGTCCTATATATTTTCCCTCGGCACTGCCCTCCGAAAGACCGTGACGGATAAGATGTATCTTGAATGTTTTCATACTGACCTCGCAAAAAAGAAAATTTGACTTCGCACTATACATATTGTATAATTAACTTCATACATTATACAACCGAAATCGGAAAGAATCAAGAGGTACGGCAATGAGCGCGGAATTTTCTTCAAAACTGCTTTTGTTAAGACGCAATGCGGGACTGTCGCAAAAACAGGCGGCAGCCGAACTCGGAATATCACAGGCACTTTTATCGCACTACGAAAAGGGTATACGGGAATGCAGCCTTGACTTTGCGGTCAAAGCGGCGGAATACTACAACGTTACTTCGGACTACATGCTCGGGGTAACGTCCTCCGAAAAAACGGGTGCCCTGACAGACGAAAATACGCTCCCGTCCGACAGGCATGCCGAACCGCTGACAATACTGCGCGCGCTGATAAGACTGTCCGAAACGGCAGAGGCGACCGACGACGAAAGCGAAGAGTTTTTTACGGATTTTTTCTCTCTCTGCATAAAAAAATATCTTGCCGCACTCGTCCGCGACGGCAAAAGCAGCTCCGGACTGTGCAGTCTTGCTATCTCATCTCTCTGCAGCGGCAGTGCCGTTCCGGCTGCGGGATATACGGAAAACGAACCGACCGACTGCATTGCTTCGGCGGTGGGACGCGCGGATATTCTCATTAAAAAATGCCTTGACAACGCGCTGTAAAAATAAAAAATATTGATTTTCGGTTTATTGACAAACAATAATATTGTACTATAATGGAATTAAAGCGGTACGGGGGTATCAGTCATGGACAAGTTCAGAGTAATAGAAGTAAAACAAAGTGTTTTTGAGGACAACAACAGGGACGCCGACCGTCTTCGGAGCAAGCTGAAAGAGCAAAAAACTCTCCTTATAAATCTCATGTCCTCGCCCGGCGCAGGCAAAACGACCACGCTCACAAAGCTCATTCCCCTGCTCGGCGACAGTCTGAAAATAGGGATAATGGAGGCGGACATCGACTCCGACGTTGACGCTCGAACAATATCTAACACGGGCGCGAAGGTAATACAGCTTCACACGGGCGGAATGTGCCACCTCGATGCAGATATGACACGTCAGGGCATAAACGAGCTCGGCGCACAGGGACTCGACCTCGTCATACTCGAAAACGTCGGCAATCTCGTTTGCCCCGCTGAATTTGACACGGGCGCCGCTTTCAGTATGATGATTCTGTCCGTGCCCGAGGGACATGACAAGCCGCTTAAATATCCGCTTGTCTTCGAAGTCTGCGACGCAATGATAATCAACAAAACCGATGTACTTCCGTATTTTGATTTTGATATGCAAAAGGTTGAAGAATACGCAAAAATGCGCAACCCGAATATTAAGATTTTCCCGATTTCGGCAAAAACGGGAGAGGGCATCGACACGCTTGCGGAATATATCAAAGACAGAGTACGTCAGTGGAAAAGCTGACGCGGGAGAAAAGAAATGCACGAATTGGGTGTAGTTTTTCACATTGCCGACAGTGTGGAAAAAATCGCGCGCGAAAACGGCGCGGAGCATGTCCGCAGGGTGGGACTTGAGCTCGGAGAAGTTTCAACCGTCATTCCCGAATACCTGACGGACGTATGGAAATGGAACTGCAAAAAAAACGCGATGTTCACCGACTGCACTCTTACGGTCGAGACAATTCCCGCCGTAACCTTCTGCACCGCATGCGAACGGAATTACGAAACGGTAAAGCACGGTAAGACCTGCCCGTTTTGCGGGAGCGACAGCACGTATCTCGTCGCCGGAAACGAGCTTATCATAAAAGAAATTGAGGTTGACGAATAACGAAAGGATGTGTTCAACATGCCGGAAATGAGCAAAAAATATATTCCCGCGCACATGCACGACAAAGCTCCGAACCCGAAGCTTTTGAAGTTTGTAAGAGGCGTTACGGACAGATTTGACGGCAAGCTCAAGGGAATAAAGACAGAAGACCCCGAGTACTGGGGTTTTGCATGCATTTTCGAGGACGAAATGACGGAAACGGAGCGTGAAAACGCGCTCGACCTGCTGCTTGAGATGAAGGTCAGAAAAAAATATCCGTATTCCGAAATGCTCAAAATGTGCGCAAAGCACAGCATGAACGAAGAAACCGCCTACGGCATAATAACCAAGCTTGCCGTGCTCGGAATGCTCGAATACGATTACGGCGACAAATACACAAAAGACGGTCCCGTTCCGGGAACAACATACAGCAAAGAGGACCGCCATTACTGGGTGCCGCTCTTTGTTCCGGGTTCGGCGGAATACACCAACATGAACACACAGCTTATGGACAGGCACCCGGAGCTTGCGATGTTCTTTGAAAGAATGACCTTCCTGCCGCTTGCGGGCATCACGCAGATGGTGCCGCCGGGCGGCGCGGGCATCGGCATGCACGTTATCCCCGTCGAGCAGGCTATTTCCATGGAGAACACGACTGCGGACATTGAGCATATTTCATACTGGCTCAAAAGGTACGAGGGGCATATAGGCGCGTCTATATGCTCATGCCGTTACGGAAGAAAAAAGCTTGACGAAGGCTGTGCCGACGACTACGACGGCTGGTGCATCGGTGTCGGTGACATGGCTGACTACTGCCGCGAAACGGGCAGAGGACGCGACATTACGTACGACGAAGCTATAGAGATACTTAAACGCGCCGAGGACAACGGTTTTGTTCATCAGGTAACGAACATCGACGGCGAAAACAAAATTTTTGCAATCTGCAACTGCAACGTAAAGATATGCAACGCACTGAGAACGTCACAGCTTTTCAACACTCCGAACCTGTCCGCTTCGGCTTACAGAGCGCACGTTGACAAATCCGCCTGCGTTGCGTGCGGTCAGTGCGTGGAATACTGCCCCGCAGGCGCGCTTAAACTCGGTCAGAAGCTCTGCAAAAAGGACGGCAGCGAAGTAAAATATCCCAAGCAGCAGCTCCCCGACGACACCAAATGGGGCGAGGACAAATGGGATGAGGACTACCGCGACAAAAACCGCATCAACTGCCACGACACCGGCACATCCCCCTGCAAAACGGCATGCCCCGCGCATATTGCGGTGCAGGGTTATTTAAAAATGGCGTCACAGGGACGCTACCGCGACGCGCTCGCTCTTATAAAAAAAGAGAATCCGTTCCCCGCGGTATGCGGCAGAATATGCAACAGACGGTGCGAAGATGCCTGCACAAGAGGCATGATAGACAGAGCAGTCTCGATAGACGCGGTCAAAAAGTTCATCGCGGCTAAGGACCTCGAAGCCGAACACAGATACGTTCCCGAAATCGTCGTTGCGTCGAACAGAGGGCGGTGGAAAGAAAAAATCGCAATCATCGGCGGCGGTCCCGCAGGTCTTTCCTGCGCGTTCTACCTTGCGCAGATGGGTTACTTCCCCACCGTTTTTGAAAAGAACGAGTGTGCAGGCGGCATGCTCCGCTACGGCATTCCGTCCTACAAGCTCGAAAAGGACGTAATCGAAGCCGAAATTGAGATAATGAAAGAAATGGGTGTTGAAATACGCACCGGAGTCGAAGTCGGCAAGGACGTAACGCTTGATGATCTGCGCCGCGACGGATATAAGGCATTCTATGTCGCGATAGGCTGTCAGGGCGGCAGATATCCGAATGTACCGAACGACCGCGCCGAGGGCACGATGACGGCGGTGGAATACCTGAAAAAAGCCAACACGGGCGAATGCTCCTTCGACGGTGAAACGGTAGTCATAGGCGGCGGCAACGTGGCAATAGACGCGGCACGCGTAAGCGCAAGAAGCGGTGCAAAAAAAGTAACGATGCTCTGCCTTGAAAGCCGCGACATAATGCCCGCAACGGCGGAGGAAATCACCGAAGCGGAAGAAGACGGCGTAACCGTAAGCTGCGGATGGGGTCCGAAGGAAGTCCTCGTAAACGACGGAAAAGTAACCGCAGTCGTATTCAAAAAATGCGTTCGCGTCTATGACGAAAACAAAAAATTCTCACCGCAGTACGACGAAAACGACACCGTGACGGTGCCTGCTGACAGGGTAATATATGCTATCGGTCAGACTATTGAATGGGGCAGCCTGCTCGACGGCACGAAAACAGAGTTTTGGCACGGCAATTATCCCGTTGCGGACAAGCTCACATATCAGACCGCACAGGAGGATATCTTCGTCGGCGGAGATGTTTACACGGGACCGAAATTCGCAATTGACGCAATAGCCGCAGGACACGAAGCGGCGGAAAGTCTGCACAGATACGTTCAGCACGGTCACATGACGATAGGCAGGAACAGGCGCGAATTTATCGAGCTTAACAAAAATGACATAAGCGTACCGTCGTACGACACGGCAGGCAGACAGGACGCGGGCATGCGCTCGGATGTCAATGCGAAGTCGTTCAAAGACGCGCACGCTACGCTCACCGAGGAGCAGGTAAAGACTGAAACCGCAAGATGTCTCGGCTGCGGTGCAACGGTGGCGGATCAAAACCGCTGCATCGGATGCGGCATCTGCACGACAAAGTGCAAATTCGATGCAATAACACTGCATCGCGACCGTCCCGAAGCGAGCAAGATGACCGTGGCGGAGGACAAATTCAAGTATATTCTCCCCTACACCGCCAAACGCGCAGTCAAAATAATCAAAAACAGAAGCAAATAATCCCGTTCGTTTCCGTCCGGGACGGACATATGACGGGCGGCATGGGGTTCGATTCCCGTCATGCGGACAGCGGTCTGCGCTCTCACTTTCGGCGCACAGGCCGCTGTTTTCAAAAAAAACGGGAGGCGGGTTAATTCCCGTCGGAAAAGAATATTTGCGGAAATTTTCAGGGGTAAAAAACGGCGGGATTGAATTCCCGTCGGATAAACGGAGGTGCAACCGTGGAGTGGGATTCAAAGCAGTACCTAAAATATGCTGAAGAACGAAAGCAGCCGTGTCTTGACCTTTTGGCAATGACGGACGGCGAATTTAACAGAATATTGGACCTCGGGTGCGGTCCCGGCAACAGTACGGAAAATCTGAAAGCAAAATACAGCCGCGCCGAGATAACAGGCTTTGATGCGGATGACAATATGCTGCAAAAAGCGCGAAAAGACCACCCCGACATTGACTTTGTCAAAGGCTTTGCGCCGAACGATTTCGATAAATTGACGGGCAAATTCGATTTAGTCTTTTCAAATGCATGCATTCACTGGATTTCCGAGCAGGAAAAGCTGATTGCGGGCGTATACGAACTGCTGAACGAAAACGGCATGTTCGCCGTGCAGATTCCGCTCACCGACGAAGCGCGCTTTTACCGTCTTATGTACCGACTCATTGACCGAAAATGGGGCAAGCTAAAGGCAATAAGGAATTTTCACAATTTGGATGCCTGCGGCTATTACAATGCTCTGTCAAAACATTTTAAAAACATAGGTATGCGTCAATGCAGCTATTACCACACCGTCAAACGGTGCGAAGTGCTCGAATGGTACAAGGGCAGCGGTCTGCGGCCGTATCTTGACGCTCTCGGTGAAGCGGAACGGACTGATTTTCTGAAAGACCTGCAGAAAGAAATTGACGCGGAATACGGCTTACTCGATGACGGGAACGTGTTTTTGATCATGCCCCGCCTGTTTTTTACTGCAACAAAATAACATTTTGCCCGTATCATTTAAAAGTAAAAGTACCTTCACTGCACAATATTCGCTGCAGCGGAGGTACTTTTATTAAGCTGACGTGAGGCGAACCTGTACCGGTTTTGACAGACTGATTTTCGTCCATGCCGCACGTCGGTTAACTTTACTTTTTTTCGGGACAAAGTCCGTTCGGTTGGGTTTACTTAACTTTTTTAAGGAGAAGTGCCTGACCCGGTTTTACGTCGAGCTTGACAGTGCCGTTTTCAACGGTCACGCTGCCGCAGGGAACATTGCCGTCGGCGGTTATTTCGTAAAGCTCCGCCGAGGTGAAATCGGCATCGGGAATCGCCCGGTCGCCGCACATTCCGTTTTTCGAATACGCGATAAAGGTCGTGCATTCCTCGTCAAGGGGCAGCAGGACATCATCTCCGTCTTTCAAAACAGTGCCGTTTTTCGTAATGCGCCCTGTTCTGCCGTCGCTGACAACGTTTTCGGAGAAAAATGCCGTAAATTCGCCGTTGTCTTCCTTTACGTCCGTTCTGTCAAGACGGTTCAGATAGAAGTACGGCAGCTGCAGCGTGCAGAACTGACGGAGAAATTCACCCGCCCAGTCTTTTGCGTCGGTGCCGTGCTCTCTCCAAATTTCCTCGCCGTGCATCGAGCCGTAGAATGCGCCGATCTTACGGTCGGGCATATGCCCGCTGAAAAGCTTGGGCGACACGCGGACGCAGTCCTCAGCCGTCATTCCGCTCATCCACCACACGGCGGGAACTCTGCCGAGGACACGTATGGGAGCGTCCTCGAATGTTCCGAACGGAAGCTCCTGCACCGCAGTTGCGTAAAACTCGCGGATAGGGTGCTCGGGACTGTCGCCGCGCCACTCAGCTTCACGGTAGGTATATTCCGAAGTCACGTCTATTCCGAGAGAACTTATGTAGTCAAGCATTTTGTTGCGCGCTTCGTTCTCATCTTCGACACTCGTGTACGGATTCAGACTCTGCGCGATGCAGAAGTTGTCGAGGTGAACCGTACCCGCCTCGCGAACGGGTGTAGCTTCGCAGAAGCGATCCCAGTATTTCTTAAACAGACCGCTTTCATAATATCCCTTGTAGGAAATTTTATAAGCGTCGCGGTTATTAAAGTGTTCGATAACTCCGGGATTGCCGTCCTTATCCTTTACTACCGCATTTCCCGCGACCAAATCGGGAAAACAGGGTGTCTGGCTGTATGTATCGGCAAGATTGCCGTGGAAGCTGACAACGGTGTTGTATTTTTTCGCTTCGTTGAAGAGCCAAAACACGCTGTCTCTTGCCGTCTTGTCGCAGTCGCGTTTGAGAGCCTCGTTAAAGACCTCCATTTCGGGATAGCAGTCGTCGTGTCCGAGTCCCTGCCAGCCGACAAGATAAAGAATCTTCCGTATGCCCTGTGTCATATTGTCAACGGCTTTGATTATTTCAAAGACCTGCTCGTAGTTTATGTACACATTACTGCGATTGTGTTCAAAGTCAGGGTCTGCGAGATAAATTTTCATCCACAGCGTCTGACTGTAATCATAGTTCCATTTCATTGAAACGTCCTCCGTCATTAAGCCTGCGCAGGCTCCTCCTGCTCGCCGGCTCTGTCTTTTTCGCGTCTTTCGAGCATCTCCTGTGAGTTTACGGGAATCGAGTTCTTAACGTCCGTAGGCTCCATAAAGGTAAGACCGCCCTCGTATTCCGCAGGGAAATAACCTTCTTTTGCAAGGCGTTCTCTCTGCTTAAGCACTTCAATTACGTAGTCGTGCTGTTCGTTGTTGTAATCCCAGAACAGGTACGGGAAAACCATGAGAATGTGTCCCAACAAATCTATTGCAATAGGAACGGCTATTATACCGAAACGGGTGTTGTCGATAAACAGTACATCCCAGTTCGAACTGAAACCGTTTTTCAACACGATAAGAGGAATCAGCAAGCTTACTATGGTCGTTATGGGGTTAATCATCCACGTAAATACGCCTGCGGATGATTCCAAACGTTCGCCGGAAACATACATTTGATAGTCGCCCAAACGTACACCCATATCGGCGCTCGCGACGCTGGCAGGCTGCATAAGAGCGATTGTGATGAATTCCGCTGCAAACAGTATGATACCGCACAGCGTCTGCTGTTCCTTAAAGAAGTAAACGGCGGCAATGCAGAGAACGCATCTCGTTATGTCGCACGCCTGTTTGAAAAGACGCAGCGATCTGTAGGAAAACTTTCTGATGAAATACGGTGCCAAGAAGCTGAGCGGAGTGGATCTGAAGTTAAACAGAAGTCTCATTGCGCCGTAGAGCACACCTGCGGTATAAAGGCGCATCGAGAAGAAGAAGTAAACGTTCATCATTGCCAATGCGCCGTTACCGAGCGAGTCAATAAGACTTGAAATCATATCGAGCCAGCGGTACTTGTTGTGCAGAACCTGCGAAACGCCGTACCAGAACGATACTTTCTGTTTCTTTTCAAGCGGCGGCTGAGGTATTCTTTCCTTGATTCCCTTTGTGGCAACAAGCGTCAGTGCGCCGAGAACAATGAAAACTATCGGAATAACATATCTGTAGAATCTGATATCGTCAAATGCAACGCCGATGAGGGGCATTGCCACTTCAATGAGGTTTTCGAGAAGATGGGACAGCTTAACGGGCCAAGTTCTGACCCAAAGACGCTCTTGCGGATTGGGACTTATGGTCGAGGTGCAGTTCTCGATAACGTTGTTGAAATCGAACATTGTATACAGGCAGAAGAGGAGATATGCGATCCAGAGTCTCTGATTGACGTCGGGCATTTCTCTTTCGTTTATCGGCATCCAGCCTATAAGGATAATGACAATGCACTTCTGCACGTAGTTGGCGAAAAGCGAATATTTGTATCTGCCGTATTTCGGGACAAGCTTTTTCTGCCAGATTATGCTTCTTGCGCCGCCGAAAGCGTTAACAAACAGCTGTACGCCGATGATTTTGAAAAAGCTCATGGCGTTTATGCCCGACATCCCGTCGAGCTTTGCAACAAGCGCTGCGGGCATTACCTTTGTTGTGTCGAAAATCAGCAGCAGCAATCCTACGGCGGCTATCGAGCCGTAGGTTATCATGTATTTTCTTTCGACTTTTTTTTCGAGAATACCGAGGTTGTCGTTTACGACCCAGCCGAGAATATTCCAAAGATAGGAAAACGGCAGACCGATAAGCGAAATAATAGAGAACGAAATGTACGGCAGCTTATAGTGGTACATTATAAGGTAGCAGGATGCCGCGAACGAAATGAATTTCAGCGGAGCCTGAACGCCGTAGTTCATACCGACACCGAGGAATATGGTAAAATACTCCTTATACGGGACATATCTTCCCTTTTCCGCGTCGGGTACCGACCAGTGCTTCTTTACATCGGCAATAAAACTTTTAATCTTTGACATTTCAGCCGTTCCTCCTTTCGGCGCCGTAAACCGCATCTATGCGGGTAAGGGATCTTGCGCTCTTGTACGGCAGCCAGCTCTCTCCTATATCCATATCGCTGTCATCCGCCGCGCCGAGGTAAACGGATTCCGCGCCGAAGCAGCCGAAAAATGCGTGGTGTCCGATCGTTTTTACCGATGCGGGGATATAGATGTAATCGATCTTCTCGCAGTATGACACGGCATCCGCGCCGATGCTTTCAAGTCCGTCGGGGAAATAGATGCTTTCAAGGTTCTTGCACTTAAAGAACGACATCTGTCCGATGGATTTTACCCCGTCGGGGATATCGATTTTTTTGAGTCTTTCGCAATAGCTGAAGCAGAAAGGAGCAATTTTTGTTACGGTGTCGGGAATGGTATACAGCTCACCCGACTGAGCAAGCGCGTTCTTGACCTCGTCGGTCATATCGTCATCGCTTACGGGGAACAGCTCTTCCGTTTTCGTAAGGAAATCCGCGCATTCGCTCTCGTTTGTCGGAGCGGCATAGCCGAGCTTGAGCGCGGTGCGGTATTCGCTGTTTTTCATCGGGCAAAAAACTATTTCCGTCATATCTTTGGTATAGACCACACCGTCAACGGAAGTGTATGCGGGATTGTTCTCATCAACGAAAACGGCTTTCAGCCTTGTGCAGTAATAAAAGCAGTTGTACTCAAGCTCCGTGACGTTCTCGCTGACAAAGATAAAGTCAACGGTTTCGTTGCAGCACAGAGCGTAATTGCGGACGGCTGTAACGGTTTTTTCCGTTTCCTCCGTTCCGTCGTCGTGCTTTACGTCGGTGATAACAAGAATGTTGTCCTTATCGGTGCCGTTAAATTCACTGAGACGGTAGCCGCTGTCGACCTCATCGTACATGTACTTTTTCTTGCTGATGGATTTAAAGCTCAAAATCAGCGAAAAGCTGATGGCGAAGACAAGCACAAGGACAAAAATTACCTTTTTTGTCACGGCTTTGCCGAAAATGCCGCCTTTTTCGCTGTCCGCCCATCCTTCGGGCGGTTTTTTCGCAAAAATAGGATCATACAGCAGCGCTTCATCTTTAATGTCTTGTTTCATTTCTCTCTCTCCTTATGTGGCGCTTTGTAGATTGTGAGCTGACGGGTAACACGGGTTCAGCACCCGTTAATTACCGCTCTTGCTGTGTACCGAGCCACCATTCGGTGTACGCATCGGGGTAATTTGTCTTAAATCCGGTAACACCCATCGGTGCAAGCTGCGCCCACCATTCGGGATAGTCGCCGAGATTCGAAAATACCTTTACGCCCATGTCGGCAAGCATGTCGACGTCGGCTTTGGTAAACGCTTCGTTGTTAAGACCGACTTCGTACAGATCGGACTTTTTGACAAATGCCATCGTTTCGTCGTTTATGTAACGAATGTTCGCTCCGAGACGAAGTCCGTCGGGTTTTCCGTTTTTGCGGTAATGCGCCTGCATTTCGTCAAGGACGTTCTTTTCACCCGAAAAGAGGATGTAGCGCGACACGTTCGGAGACGACGCAAGTATTTCGTCCATGCGTCCGCACATTCCGACGTCCTTAAATTCCACTTCAACGGTCAGCTCGTAAGGCACGGTGGAAAGCCACGCGTCAAATTCGGGGAAAGTCATCAGGTGCGTTACTCTGTTTTCCTGATAGTCGGGCGGCATTATCATATGACGTCCGCCGAGATATTCCGTCCACGGATACGGCGGATATTTGAGCTTCAGCGCATTGCGGAAGGGTATATCAATCCGCTTTATCTGTTCGACGGTCATATCCTTAAGCGACGCGTTGTTCGCGCCGAAGGTCATATAACCCATTGTGGAATTGTGCGTTATAATTATCTCGCCGTCGCCGCTGATGTTGATATCAAGCTCGATTCCCTCAAATCCCAGCTCGGCAGCCTTTTGAAACGCCTCGGGCGTATTTTCGGGGGCGAATTGCGGCACACCCGTATGCGCAAAACGCATCGGGAAACCGCAATACTCTTTTTTCATTTACCTCCCTCCCCGAAAACCTTTGCTACAGCATCGGGATTTTTTGACGTAATATTGTCGGGACCGCAGGCAATGACTCTGCGGGCGGTTTCTTCGTCGTTGACCGTCCAGACGGAAACGAGCAGACCCTCACGGTGAAGAACGGTGACAAGCTCCTGCGTAAGATTTCCGTAGTGCGTGTTAAGTCCGACTGCGCCGAGCGCGTGAATACGTTTTGCGAGCGTCAAAAGAGCTTTTTCACTCTTTCTGTAGCGGACGGGAACGTCTGCATTGAGATAGTAAGGCAGAGTGCCGGTCGTTCTGACCTTTTCCATAAAGCGGCGGTGAACGCCGGTATAGAAAGCGCGGTCAAGCATGTTGTATTCCGCAAGCATCTTTTCCAACGCGGGGATATTTCTTACGGATTTGAGGTCAAGGTTCATTCTTATGTCGGGAGCCTCGGCAAGAAGATCGAACGCTTCGGTAAGAAGAATGCCCTCATCTTTTTTCGGACGTCCCGAGTGAATCATGACGGGGGTACCGTCCGCATGAAACGTGACGTCAAGCTCAAGCAGCTTAACCTTTTTTTTGATTGCGGCGCGAATAAATTCGAGTGAGTTATCCGGCGTTCCGAACGAGCCGGAATGCGCCGTAAGTGTTGTGTTTGTCATAAATTTTCCTTCGAGGTAATTATTATCCGAAGCATTGTGTGAAAACCGAGCGGCGGCAAATGCCTCCGCAGACATCTTCGGCGCAATGCAGACGGACTGTTGCTTTTACAGACTTATTTATTTTACACGAATGTGTGTGACAAAAGAGTGACAAATTTGTAAAAAATTTCTTATAATTCTTTTTTAATTCTTTTTTGTAACTTATTTGTCACAGTGCTGTGCTATAAATGTAATAAAATTTTTTACAGGGTTGCTTAATCATGACCGTTCCGCAATATATTCAGTTTTCGACAGAGATATGGGGCATACTTTTCTGCGCCGCGGCTGCAGTCACGGTATTCATCAAGAGAAGTATCGACAAAAAAGGAACCGCCTCGCTGATGTCGCTTCTTCTCGATTCCGCGCTTATTCTGCTGTGCGATTCCGCCGCACGGCTCTGCGACGGGCGCAGCGGGAGCGCGCCGCTCCATACGGCGAAAATTTCATACTTTCTCGCGTTCTTTTTCGCGTTTCTCGCGATGCCGCTTTCAGCCGAATATCTGACACATACCGTCCGCAAGCACGCTGCCGACATCGGGAACGGGTGGAAAAAGGCGGAATGGCTGATGTTTGCTGTTTCGTCCGCCGCACTGACGGCAAACGTTTTTTATCCGTACATCTACACCTTTGACGGCGACGGGACGTACCGCCGTCTTTCGTTCGGTCTGCTCCCCTTTGCGGCGATATTCATAGGACTTGCAATCGAATTTGTTTTTGTGCTCGGATCGGTAAAGCATTTGTACACTTTTGAAAAAACGGCTGTCGTCATCGGACTTGCGCTGCCGCTGCCCGCTCTTTTCCTCGAAATATTCGATTACGGAATTTCATTTACGTTTCTTGCGATCACGCTGACCTCACTGATACTGTTCATATCGTACGAAGTAAGCTGTCAGAACTACGCGGCGGAAAAAGAAAAGGCTCTCGCAGAAGAACGCATACGGCTGTTCAACAGTCAGATTCGCCCGCATTTTATGTTCAACTGTCTGACGGTAATAAAGCGTCTGTGCCGCCTTTCGCCCGAGCTTGTTCCCGAAACGATAGACGAATTTTCACGCTATCTGCGCTGCTGCACCGATATGATGAACACCAACGACAGCATTCCCGTGACGCGGGAGCTTGACCTTGTGCGGCATTATGTCTACATGCAGACAAAACGCTTTGACGACGCGATATTCTATGAATTTGACATACGGGACGATGAATTCAATGTGCCGCCGTTTGCGGTGCAGACCTGTGTAGAAAATGCCATCGAACACGGTCTGCGCATGAGAAAAATCGAAAAAGCGACCGTTGCGGTAAGAACATACTCCACGCCGAAAGCGCATATCGTGGAGATAGAGGACAACGGCGTCGGCTTTGACGCGGACAAGCTGAAGCACGACGGCAAAACCGAACACGTCGGCATAAAAAACACGCGCGAACGGCTGCTTCTGATGTGCGGCGGAACGCTGACCATTGACAGCAAAGCCGACAGAGGAACAAAAGTAACGATAAGCATACCGAAAAAACCGACAGGCATTTCAAGGAGCAAAACCGATCATGAAAATTCTGATCGTCGATGACGAAACTCTTGTAAGAGAAGAACTGCGCGATGCGCTTGAACGTGTGCGTCCCGGGAACGATATCCGCGAAGCCGACGATTACGACAGTGCGGTAAAAATGCTCGGCGAAGTCTCTTGCGACATTGTTTTTCTTGACATACGGCTCAACGGCAAAAGCGGATTGGCAATAGCCGAGCTGATAAAAAGACAGTACCCCAACACGAACATTATTATAGTAACGGCATACAGCGAATACGCACTCGAAGCGATGCGTCTTTTCGTGAGCGGATATCTTCTCAAGCCTTTCGGAGATGAGGAGCTGCTTGAGGTGCTTGACAATCTCCGCTACCCCGTCATACAAAAGCCGAACATGCGCCTTGAGATGCGCTGTTTCGGCAATTTCGACGTTTTTGTAAACGGTGCGCCGATGAGCTTTAAGCGTCAAAAAGAAAAAGAACTGCTCGCCTATCTCGTCTGCCTTAAAGGCGCATCGGCAAGTAAAAACGAAATCTGCGCAAATATCTACGAAGAAACCGTCCCGCCCGAACGCATCAACACGAATTTCAGGCAGGTTATTTCTTCTCTGAAAAAAGACCTGAAGCAGCAGGGCTTTGAGCACGTGCTGCTTCATCAAAGCAACAATGTCTATGCCGTCGACACGACATCGGTACACTGCGATTATTACGACTGGCTCACGGGAGTCGCAAGCGAAAAAAACCGCTACAGAGGCGAATTTATGAAGCAATACAGCTGGTCGGAGCAATATATTTACATGCTCGAAAACTACTGAACACAAAAAGAACCGACGTAAGCAGGAGAAGAAGAATGAATCTTATACCGAACGATATAAAAACCACGGGCAACTATTTCTGCACATGGGATTCACAGTGCGACGAAATGTATTTCAGGAATAAAGAATCTGATTATCTTCCCGCGCGCGACGCGATGTGCGAAGAATTTCTTTTCGGCGAAAACGGACTGCTCAGCAGCTTTGACGGCGCAAGAGAAGACCTTATCGCCCTGCTTGACGACGGATGGGACGTTCCGTACGGCGCAAGAGACACACGGCTGTTCGGTTCTCTTACGGTCGACACGGACAGATTCCCCTCTCTAAGCGGATTGAGTCCCGCCGACAGGCTGAAGGCACTGTCCGAAAAAGTGCGTTCGCTCGGCTATAAAGGCTTGGGGTTATGGGTGCCGACACAGCCTCTGCTCCTCGAAAACGGCAAAGAAATCGAATATACCCCCGAAAAAGAACGGCTCTTTTGGGAAGAACGCGCACGGTGGTGCAGCTATGCGGGAGTAGTATACATAAAGGCAGATTGGGGAAAGTATCAGGGCAATGCGGATTTTTGCCGCATGATGACGGAGTGTTTTCGAAAATTTGCGCCCGAAATCATGATAGAACACGGACTTACAGACCGACCGCTGTTCGAAAGCGAGCCTGCGGGTCACGCCGCGCCGCAAAGCATGAGGGATTATCTCGCAAAGGTACTCCCCGCCTGCGATTATCTCAGAACGTATGACGTGGTTCACGAAATAAAATACGCGTCAACCGTCGACAGAGCGGCAATATGCCTTGACGCGGCGAAAAACATTGAGGGCGACTGCGCCGTGCTGAACATCGAGGACACCGCGCTGATAGGTGCCGCGCTCGGCTGCTCTGTAGGCGTTATGCGTCATGACGCGGAAAAAAGACGCAAATATGTCCCGCTGCCGCCGCGCCTTGTGAGCGAATCCGTGTGTGCTCTCCGCTGGCAGCGTATTTCACCGCCGTTTGCGGCGAACAGAGGCTGCCTGCACATATCCGACGAGCGTCTTAAAGATGTATGGCACTGCCCGAACAGAGCAAAAAATCTTTGGCCGAGCCTGCCCGAGGGAGATTATTACACGACCGCCCCTGCGGCGATATCAAGAAACATGCCGCTGCCCGAGGTGATGTCCGACGGCGAAAAGCCATATGTCCTCTGTTCGGTAAACCCCGACGGCAACGCGCTTTGCATCGCAGTGACACCGAGAACATTCGGCGAAAAAGTCGATGTCACTCCGCCCGCACGCATTACCGTCAAGGGCAAAGATATATCCGCACCCGTCGGAATATTCGGCTCGTTTGAAACGCTTACGGTTGAATGGAACGAGCCGATAGGGGGACGCAGAATATATGCGCAGCACATGCTTTCCGACACTGCAGCGGACATAACGGCAGCAGTCAAAATCGACGGCTGCTCAATTACGGTTCCCGGCAGTCTGATAAACGGCTTAAAGCGCAAAGACGCGCCCGAGCGCGAAATTCCCGCCGCTGTCATTAAGCTGATATAGTCCCTCTCGGATATTGCTTCGCCGTTCGGCAGGTTTCGCCGCTTCGCCGCACGGCAAATTCCGCTGCTTCGCCGCACGGCAAATTCCGCTGATTTCGGTATTCACCCTTGCTGCCGACTTTTTCGGCGGCAAGCGGTCGGATAACCGCGCAAACTGACCGAAAGCAAATGATAATTCAAAAGAAAATCGGGGAAATGTACGGGAGAGCGGTTTTCGGCACGTTTAAAACGAAAAGAGACGGCAAAAACCGTCTCCGACTGTTTTCGTATTTTGCAAATGAAATTACTTGAGAGCCTCTTTGACCTTTGAAGCCTTGCCGACTCTGCCGCGAAGATAATAGAGCTTTGCTCTGCGTACGCGTCCCTTGCGAACGATCTTTACGGATGCGACATTGGGAGAATGAATGGGGAAGACTCTTTCGACACCTACGCCGTATGAAAGGCGGCGAACGGTGAAGGTCTCGCTGATGCCTGCGCCTTTACGGGCAATAACGGTACCCTCAAAAGCCTGAAGTCTTTCTTTTTCACCCTCACGGATTTTAACCTGAACCGTAACGGTGTCGCCGATCTCGATAACGGGGACTTCCGTCTTGAGACAAGCGTCTGACATGAGTTTTAATGCGTCCATTTTACAGACCTCCGAATTTTTTTCAGATGTTCATGCACCGACTTTTACGGTCAGAGGACCACCCGCTTTAGTATTTTGCGTACTAACCGCGGTGAGGGGAGTTTGCCCCACCCACGCGAACGCCCGATTATAATAACATAAGCACAAGCGAAATGCAAGCATTTTTAAATATATTTTTCGCGGTTTTCGCGCTTTTCCGCAAATTATTCAAAAAAAGCAGTTCGGAACGTCCGGAAAAACGGTTCGCGGCTTTTCGGCACGGACGGTCGGCACATAAAAAGCGGGGACAGTGCTTTTTGCTATGGACAAACGGCGCATTATATGGTATATTTTTACCGAAACGGGGCGATACATTCTCATTACAGACGGCAGAGCGGCAGAGTCGGCGCGAGCAGCGCAGGAATTACCGCAGCGTCGGCGCAGCGGTTCAAAAAAAACAGAACCTAAGTATGTCAGAAGGCATATTTTCCCCTTTCGGGAAGGTATGTCTTTTTTGCTTTACGGGAAGAAAATATGAACAAAGGCAGTCTGAATAAAAATATGAACGAAAACGTTATTTTTACGGAGCTTGACAAGGCAAAAGTCAAAAACAGAAAAATAATATTGCTGCTTGCCGCTTTTGCGGCTGTGTCGGTTTTTGTATGTCTCTGCACAGGCTCATCGGGGCTCGGCATAACGGATTTTTTCAGAATCGCAGCGGGTCGCGGAACCGACAGCGAAAACATGATAATGTTCGGCATACGACTTCCGCGGGTGATTGCCGCAGCATCGACGGGTGCGGGACTGTCGCTGTCGGGATGCATCATGCAGAAAGTCTTAAGCAATCCTCTCGCCTCCCCCTCTACGCTCGGAGTATCGAACGGCGCGGTATTCGGTGCAAACTTTGCAATAACCGTTCTCGGCGCAGGCTCGGTAAAGAGTGCGCTGAACGGTGCTCTTACGGTATCAATGCCGTATACCGTCACTGTATGCGCGTTTATCGCGGCATTTATCGGCATATCGGTCAATCTGCTGCTTTCGGTCAAAAAACGTTTCTCGCCCGCTTATGTTGTGCTGTGCGGAGTTGCGTCAGGCTCCTTTTTTACGGCGGGAACGACAGTACTGCAATATTTTTCACCCGATTCACAGGTATCGTCCGCAGTGTTTTGGAGCTTCGGCGACACGGGGCGCGCGTCGTTCCGCGAATGTGCGTTTATGCTTGCGGCAATAATTCCGACATTCGTTTTTGCGGCGATTCGCTCACGCGACATTGACCTGTCGGAGCAGGGCGACGAAACCGCAATGAGTCTCGGTGTAAATGTCACGATGTTGAGATTTTTGTGTCTTGCGCTTGCGTCCCTCGTGTGCGCCGTGTGCGTGTCCTTTGTCGGCATAATCGGCTTTGCGGGACTTACCGCGCCGCAGGCTGCAAAAAAGCTTGTCGGCGGAAAAATGAGCGTACTGCTGCCCGCGTCCGTTCTTTGCGGAATGATACTGCTGCTGCTGTCGGACACAGCCGCGCGGAATTTGATACACGGTGTGTCGCTGCCCATCGGCGCAGTCACTTCCCTGCTCGGCGGTCCCGTTTTTATCCGCCTGCTGTTAAAAGGAGACAAAACGCATGCTTTCGATTGAACATCTCTCTTTTTCGTACGGCTCGAAGCCGATTCTTTCGGACATATCCTTTAATGCTGCAGACGGCGAAAACACCGTAATACTGGGCATAAACGGCGAGGGCAAAACAACGCTTCTCCGCTGTATCTGCGGCATTTTGCGCCCGACGGCGGGGAAAATAATTCTTGACGGAGAAGACATAACGTCCGTTAAAGCTTTCAGACGCTCCTGCCGCATTGCCTATGTGCCGCAGACGGAGCGGCTGTCCTCACTTACCGTTTTTGACACCGTGCTGTCGGGTCGGCGGGGTTCGTTTTCTTTCTTTCCGGGAAAATCGGACAGAGAACGCGCCTGCAAAGCTATCGAACAAATGGGCATAGCTGCCCTTGCCGCAAAAAAAACGAATGAGCTTTCGGGCGGAGAGCTTCGGAAGGTTTCCGCAGCGCGCGCGATTTGCTCCGACGCAAAACTTATACTAATGGACGAACCGACCGCGAACCTCGACATAGGCGGAGCTGCAAAGCTCACACGGACAATAAAAGAAATATCCGCACAAAACGGTGTTACATTCATAATTACGATGCATGACGTGCTGTTCGCATCGCGTGTTGCCGACAGCTTTCTTCTGATGAAGGACGGCAGCGCGGCAGTGCAGGGCGGCACGGAAATCCTGACCCCGCAAAACATCGAAAAGGTGTACGGCATAGCTTCTTCGGTACACAGCATTAACGGAACGACCGTCGCCGTACCGGAATAAAAAAGCATCCGCAGCCGCCGCGCCGAAAAAAAAAGGCACCCGCCGACCGCCGCTAAGCTGACGGGAGTCGAACCCATGCCGCCCGTCAGCTTAAGCACAGATAAGAAAGGAAAAACACATGAAAAAACCGATATTTACACTTTTGCTGCTTCTGCTTGCGCTGCTCTTTGCGCTGTGCGCATGCAGCAAATCGGATGTCGTTCCGACCTCTCCCGCCGCGCCCGACGCGGAAAACACCTCACGGACGGATGACGGCAGCTCCGACTTTTTAACGGTCACGGACATGCTCGGTCGAACCGTCAATGTTCCGAAAGACATAAGCCGCCCCGTTTGTATCGGCGCAGGCACTCTGCGGCTGTACTCATACATAGGCGACATGTCAAAGCTTGTCGGTGTCGAGCAGTGCGAAAAGGGATTTTTGATATCCGCAAGAGCGTACCGATATGCGTACGGCAGTCTGTTTGACTCGCTGCCGTCAGTCGGCGCGGGAGGACCTCAGGGCACAGCCGATGCCGAAGCACTGATGTCGGTTTCGCCCGACGTTATTTTTGCGATATACATCTCCCTTGAAGCGTCCGACTTTGACGAGCTGCAGAAAAAGACAGGAGTCCCTGTAGTGGTACTGAGCTACGGTCAGACCGAAGCCTTTGACGGCGATATCGCGTCGTCGCTTCGTCTGATGGGCAAAATTCTCGGCAGAGAAGAACGCGCCGAAAAGGTCTGTTTGTATATAGACTCGCTGCGTGACGATTTAAACAGCCGAACGGCGGACATAGACGAAAACGATAAAAAAAGCGTCTATCTGGGTTGTCTGAACAAATTCGGCTCACACGGCATAGGTTCATCGACGGCAAATTATTCCCTCTTTGATGCGGTCAACGCGAACAATGTGCTCGACAGGGCGGGATATAAAGGTTATCAAGGCAGCATCGACACCGAAACGCTTCTTACTCTCGACCCCGACGTAATCATTCTCGACGCAGGCGGCATAAGCATTTTCGCAGAAGAATACAAAAAAAACACCGCCGCTTTTGACAGTCTTAAAGCATTCAAAAACGGCGACGTCTACGTACAGATGCCGTATAACGCGTACTATACGAATCTCGAAACCGCATATGCCGACGCTTACTTCATAGGAAAAACGCTGTTCCCCGACCGCTTTGACGGCATAAATATCACCGACAAGCTGAATGAAATCTCAAAAGAGCTTCTCGGAACGGCATGCGCGGAATATATATTCGAAACCGTCGGCATCGAATACGGCAAGCTCGACACTTCCGCGTTAACGTAACGGCAGCCTTGAACCGACCGTAATACACATAAATCTCCTCAAAAAAACCGTGCTTCACGTCAATGCGAAGTACGGTTTTATTTTAATCGAACCCATGCGCCCGTCGGCTTAAAACGCATGCCGACCGACAAGCACCGTGCGCTTTAACATTGCATATTACGGTGCCGAGGAACATTTATAGAGAACACACCCCGAACGGAGCACGGCTGTAACGCAAAGAACATCACATCAGGTGCGTTCGACGGACAAACGCTTACCGTTTGTCGTTTTCATCGAAAAGATCGCCGCATTCGGGGCAGAATTTCGGCGGATGCGCGGGGTCTTCGGGTTCCCAGCCGCACTTGTCGCAGCGGTAGAGCGGTGCACCCTCGGGTTTCTTCGCGCCGCAGTTTTGGCAGAATCTGCCCTTGTTTACCGTGCCGCAGGAGCACTGCCAGCCGTCCGCGTCCGCAGGCTTAGGTGAGCCGCATTCGGGGCAGAATTTACCGGTTGCCGCTGCGCCGCACTTGCACTTCCATGCGCCCGCCTGTGCGGGTTCGGGTTTTTTCGCGCCGCATTCGGGACAGAACCTGCCCGTTACCGATGCGCCGCATGCGCATTTCCAGCCGCCCGCCGCGGGTGCGCTCTGCTGTGCCTGCTGCTGTTGCTGCTGTTGCTGCTGCTGACCCATTGCGAAAAGGTTCTGCGCGTTCATGCCGCCGCCCGCGTTCATCGCCATGCCCATGCCCATAAAGCCTGTCATTGCGCCCGCTTCGTTCGATGCAGCCGCTTTCATTGCGTCCGCCTGAGCACCGACGAGAGTCGCCGCAGCCATAGTCGGGTCGCGCATAACAGCCGCACGCTGTGCCTGCTTAATCATCTCCGCGTCTTCATCGGGCAGGGTGACCGAGCCGAGCGCGATGCTCACGACCTTAAGACCCCTGATAGTTCCCCATTTTTCCGAGAGAGCGGTATTCATGGCTTCTTCAAGCTCGGTGTTGTGCGTAACTATCTGATTCGGACGCATCTCCAAATCGGAAAGTCTGCCGAAGGCAGGCTGCAGCGCGCTGATAAATTCTGTTTTCAGCTGACCGTCCAGCTCGTCACGGGTATATTCCTCCGCCACATTTCCGCACACATTCGTGTAGAACAGCAGCGGGTCTGCAATCTTGTACGAATACACACCCGAGCAGCGAACGGAAACGTCCACGTCAAGTCCGATTTTTGAATCGACCACGCGGAACGGAATCGGATTCGGCGTGCCGAATTTATTGTCAATAAGTTCCTTTGTGTTGAAATAGTATATTCTCTGATCCTTGCCCGTGTCGCCGCCGTAGGCAAAACGCTTTCCGATAGTCTTGAAAGTCTGCTTGATGCTTTCACCGAGACTGCCCGCGAATATCGACGGCTCTGTGGACGAATTGTATGTAAATTCGCCGGGTTCGGCACAGACCTCCACGACCTTGCCCTGCTCGACGATTATCATACACTGACCGTCCGCGACCGCAATACCCGAGCCGTTCGAAATGATGTTGTCGCTTGCCCTTGTATTTGAGGAACGTCCGCTTATTTGCTTTTGTCCCTTGGTAACGAGAACCTCCTTCGGCATTGCTTCACAGTAGAAAAATTCCTTCCACTGATCGGCAAGAGTGCCGCCGAGCGCACCGATACCTGCTCTGATAAGACCCATAGTAATTGCTCCTTCCTTA
>CAVFAD010000007.1:0-59075 GCA_963620305.1 Bacteroidaceae bacterium
GGTCGTGTGGGTTCGACTCCCATCACCCGCTCCACGGATCGACGGGTATGTAACATACCTGTCGATTTTTAATATCGGTTGTTCGCCGTTTTCAGTGAAAAACGTTGCAAAAAACAGTCGTAAACCCACGAAAATCCGTCGTATTGCCATTGACTTTACGGCGGTTTTTTGGTATAATTCCAAAGAAAAAAGTGCGCGGAAGACATGCCGTTTCCGTCGGCAGCCGCCCGTTGCGAAAATACACGGAAAAGGAGCCTTAACGGGCAGTGCGTCCTCAGCCGCCGCAAGTCGAAAAACGCGGCATTTCGACAGAAAAATGCTCGGTCGAAATTTCAAAAAATCCGGCAAAAGCTCGGCGCACACGGACAACGTACATGAGAAAGCTTACAGCATCCGTCATTTCTCTCGCGGTTACTCTCCCTCTGCTTGCGGCGGCAGGCTGCGGCGGCATCGCAAAAACCGCCGAACCGACCGAAACTTCCGATGAAGGCAAGCCGACCGAGACAACCGATGAAAGCAAGCCGACCGAGACAACCGAGCCTTCCGTAACCGTCGCGACGGTTTCGGACAGCGGCATGAGCATGAAATATGCCGTGTTCGGCAGCGGCGAAAAGAACTTCGTCATTCTGCCCGGACTGTCCGTACACAGAGTAACGGAATCGGCGGCTGCGATAGCGAACGCATACGGCGAAATTGCGAAAGAATATACGGTTTATGTTTTTGACAGAGCCGAAAACATGCCCGACGGATACACGGTTGAAGATATGGCGCGGGACACGGCTGCGGCGATGAAAGCTCTCGGCATCGAAAAAGCCGACATTTTCGGTGCTTCGCAGGGCGGAATGATTGCCCTGACCCTTGCAGCCGACTTCCCCGAAGCCGTCGGCAGTCTTATACTCTGCTCGACTGCGGCGAGGTGCAGCGATACGCTGCTCGCTGCCGTCGACGAATGGATTAAATATGCGAAAGAAAAAGATCAGCTCAAGCTTTTGGAAAGCTTTGCCGAAAAAGTATATTCCGACGCGACGGTAAAAGCTTACCGCGATGTCCTCGTTTCGGCGGAGCCTGCAATCACGGACGAAGAATACCGACGTTTTATTGTTTCGGCGGAGGCGTGCAAAACGTTTGACTGTCTTGACAGACTTTCCTCCGTCAAATGTCCCGTGCTCGTTATCGGCTCCGAGGGAGACAGGGTCATGACCGCCGACACCTCAAAACAAACAGCCGATGCACTCGGCTGCGAAATATATCTTTACGGTGAAGAATACGGCCATGCCGTATACGACGAGGCTGCGGACTGCATCACGCGGTATCTTGACTTTCTTCACAAACAGGAAATGAGGTAAAATCGCATGAAACGTAAAGTCAACAAAGCAAGCGCGGCGGCAATTGTGTTTCTTTTGAACGCCGTACTGTTTATTCTGCTGACCGCACCGTTCAAAATCTGGGTCACGGCATCCGAAATAACACAGATGCGTCCCGCTGCCGCGCTCACACCCGTACTCGGAATGATATTCGGCTGGCCTGCGGCTCTCGGCTGTGCGGCGGGTAACTTTATCTGCGATATGATAATCGGGTGCGAGCTGTCGTACGCGGCGCTCAACAGTCTGTTTCAGATACTCTATGCCATGTTCGCATACTTCATTTGGAAGAAGATCAGCCGCGAACGCGACGGAAAAGAATTCAGACTTGACAGCGTTGTAAAAATACTGAAATTCTGTCTTCTGCTTATACTCAACGCGATTCTCACCGTTCTTTTCACCGCAATACTGAATCACGCTTACGACGTTGCCGCAATAATCTCCTTCGACAACCTTTTCATACTCATAAACAGCTTTGACTCGGGACTGCTTTTCGGTACTCCGCTGCTGATATTCGGCAGTTTGCTTCAGTCGTACCTCTCAAACCTGAGAAGCGGCGGCGACAGAAAAACGGTTCGCTTTTCGATGAGTGAAAGAATGATACTTAACACGCTCATCACGGGAGTATGCATCTGTCTTCTCGTCGGTCTTTCGGTTTATCTTGCCGACAAGTACGGCACATCGGACAGCATAGGCGTTCTCGGAAAGATATATCTTTTCGAAACGCTCGCGATGAACACTTACTTTGCGCTTTCGATAGGCTTTATGCGGTTCACCGAAAAAAAGATATCGCGTCCGATAGAGAGGCTCGCCGAAATAGCGGGCAGCTACTATTCGGAGACTGCCGCCGACACCCGTCACAAGCAGATGGCGGATGCATGCGGAGCATACGCAAAGGATTCCACTGAAGTGGGCGAGCTGGCGCGTTCGTACATTTCGATGATAGGCGATCTCGAAAAATACATTGCCGACATTCAGCGCGTCATGGCTGAAAAGGAACGCATAAACGCGGAGCTTTCGGTAGCCTCCGACATTCAGGCTCACATGCTCCCGTGCATTTTTCCGCCGTTCCCCGAGCACGAAGAATTCGACCTCTACGCTCTTATGCATCCCGCAAAAGAGGTCGGCGGCGATTTTTACGACTTCTTCATGATAGGCGAAGACCGTCTTGCGGTCATTGTTGCGGACGTGTCAGGTAAAGGTGTGCCCGCCGCGCTGTTCATGGTCATCACAAAGGTGCTTATCAAAAACCACACGCAAATGGGCATGGAACCCGCCGAAGTTTTTACGACGGTAAACAAGCTTCTGTGCGACGGCAACGACGTGGGACTTTTCGTGACGGCATGGCTCGGCATTCTGGAGCTGTCGACGGGCAGGCTTACGTATGTCAACGCGGGACACAACCCGCCGCTCGTAAAAACACCCGACGGTAATTTCGAATACCTCAGAACACGCAGCGGCTTTGTTCTGGCAGGCATGGACGAAACAAAATACCGTCAAAGCACAATGACGCTCGAACCGGGTTCGAGCCTGTTCCTCTACACCGACGGTGTTACGGAATCCACGAACACGCAGCAGCAGCTTTACGGCGAGGAGCGTCTGCGCGATTTTCTGAACGCTCACGCATCGGACGAAACGGAAAAAACGCTTGTCGGACTTCAGGAGGACCTGCAAAAATTTGCGGGCGATGCTCCGCAGTTTGACGATATAACAATGCTTCTGCTCGACTTTAAGGGCGAAGCCGCCGTCGAAGAACGCAGCTTTGAAGCAAAAGAAGAAAACATTGCCGCCGTGCTTGAATTTGTCGAGAGCGAACTCGAAAAATACGGCTGCACAATGAAAATGCAGACCGCAATATGCGTTGCGATGGAAGAAATATTCGTTAACATTGCACGTTATGCTTACCCCGGCTCCGTCGGAACGGCAAAAATAGCCATATCGGCGGACAGCGGTACGGGCACGGTAAAATTTACCGTTTCCGATAAAGGAGTGGCATTCGATCCTCTGAAAAAAGAGGATCCCGACATTACGCTTTCGGCGGAAGAGCGCGGCATAGGCGGACTGGGAATATTTATCGTAAAGAAAACAATGGATACGGTTTCGTATGCACGCGAAAACGGCGAAAACAAACTCACCATGACTAAAAAGCTGGAAAGGACTGCAACACAATGACGATTACGGCAGAACAGAAAAACGGAGCTCTCACACTGCACATCGCAGGACGGCTCGACACGGTCACGTCTCCCGAGCTTGAAAGCAAAATAAACGAACTTCCCTCAGACACCGTGAATCTTGTGCTTGACATGAAAGATGTCGGTTACGTTTCTTCGGCGGGACTCAGAGTTTTGCTCGGAGCACAGAAAAAAATGAGCAAATGCGGTTCGATGAAGCTGACGGGAGTCTGCGACGCGGTGACCGAGGTGCTGGAGATGACGGGTTTTTCCGATATTTTGGAGATAGAATAATGGAACTTGTAAACGAAGCAATTATTTTTGCGGCGGAGGCACATGACGGAATGCGCCGCAAGCAGGAAAACATTCCGTACATTCTGCACCCGATGGAGGCTGCCGTTATCATCGGCTCGATAACGGACGACCAGAATGTCATTGCGGCAGGCGCGCTTCACGATGTCGTGGAGGATGCGGGAATATCTATATCCGAGGTGGAAGAAAAATTCGGCAAAAGAGTCGCAGAGCTTGTTGCGTCCGAAACCGAAAACAAGCGTTCGCAGCTCCCTCCCGGGAGCACATGGATGCTGCGCAAGCAGGAGGCTATGCAGCTGCTTAAAGGTACCGAGGACAAAGACGTAAAAATAATGTACCTCGGCGACAAGCTCGCAAACATGCGTTCGATATATTCCTCGTGGAGAAAAAACGGACACGCAATGTGGCAGCACTTCAATCAGAAGGACCCCGCAGCGCAGGCATGGTATTACCGCAGCATTTCAGACTGCATCAGCGAGCTTTCCGACACGGCGGCTTACCGTGAATTCAACGAACTTATCCGAATCGTTTTCGAAGGAGTGTAAAAGCCTCTTTGAGCCGTATTCGGGGGAATATAAAGGAGCACATACAAAAAAATGGAAAACACCGTAACATACACAACAGACGAAAACACACTTATCATCCGCCTGAGCGGACGGGTGGACGCGGCAAACGCGCCGCGGGTCGAAAAAGAAGTAAACGCGGCGCGTGCGGCGGCTGCCGACAAGACACCCGTTATCGACGCGGAAAAGCTTGAATATATTTCCAGTGCGGGACTGCGCATACTTCTGCGGCTTCGCAAGGGTGCACCCGACATGTCGGTCATAAACGTATCGCCCGAGGTGTACGACGTACTGGATATGACAGGCTTTACCGAAATGATGAACGTTGTAAAAGCGTTCCGCCGCCTTTCCGTTGACGGCTGCGAAATGATAGGAAAGGGCGCGAACGGCGCGGTTTACCGCTTTGACGCGGAAACGATAGTCAAGGTCTATTTCAATCCCAACGCTCTGCCCGAAATAAAGCGCGAACGCGAGCTTGCGCGTAAGGCACTGGTGCTCGGCATCAACACCGCAATCCCCTATGACGTTGTTCGCGTCGGCGAAAGCTACGGCACGGTCATGGAGCTGCTGTCGGCGACTTCTCTTTCAAAAATGATAAAAAAAGACCCCGAAAACCTTGACGAACCGCTTAAGTATTACGTTGACATGCTCCGTCAGATTCACGGTACGGAGGTACAGCCGGGCGACATGCCCGACATGAAGACGGTCGCGCTCGATTGGGCAGCCTTCGTACGCGAACACCTGCCCGAGGCGGAAGGAACAAAGCTGTACGAAATGGTTGCAGCGGTTCCCGAGCAGCACACAATGCTTCACGGCGACTACCACACGAACAACATCATGGTGCGTGACGGCGAAGCGCTTCTCATAGATATGGATACCCTCTGCATGGGACATCCGATTTTTGAGCTCGGCTCCATGTTTAACGCATTTGTCGGCTTCTCGGAACTTGACTACAGCGTAATAATCAATTTCCTCGGCATAACTCACGAGGTTGCGGGAGAATTTTGGCTCCGCGCGCTTGCGATGTATCTCGGCACCGACGACAAAGCGCGTATTGACGAGGTCGAGCGCAAAGCAAAAATCGTCGGCTACATGCGTCTGCTGCGCCGCACGATACGCCGCGACGAAGCGGATCGCGAAAAGCTTATTGCATTTTACAAAGAACGTCTGCTCGGTCTTATCCCGACGGTCGACAAACTGACTTTCTGATAAATCCGACAAAAAAAGGAGCTGCATTCTTATGTTCACGAAAAAAACTCTCGGCATCTGCGGCATAATAACCGTGCTGCTGCTTCTCGCATCGGCTTTTTCGTCATGCGGTGACTCACATTCAAACACGAACCCCGAAGATGAAACGGCAGCGACGCCGTCCGTTTCCGCAACGGTGACAAAGGACGAGAAATTCGGCTCTGCCGTGCTGAGCCTGTCTGAGGATGATTTCAAAAACGCAGGCTTTGCCTTCGGCGACAGCTGCGATGTCGTTTTCGGAAACGGCTACAGCATGACCGACGTGCCGTTCTATAACGGCTATTACGTAAAGACGGGCGCACCGGTAGTTGTCGCATATCCCAACAACAAGTATGTAAAAATTGCCCTCAACAACCGCGAATTTTGGTCTGCCGCAGGACTCAGCGACGGCGACACGGCAAAAATAACGCTCAACACGGCGGGAAAATATCTTGCGACTTTTGAAGCTCTGGGTCAGAGCTATTCGACGTCCCGTGCCGAATTCGCGAGTGACGAACAGTTTGCAAACTTCCGCGCGATATCCGTTTCGGCGATGAAAGAAAACTTTGTCTACAGAGGCGCGTCCCCCGTTGACAACGAAATGGGCAGAGCCGCCGTTGCCGACAGCCTTGTCAAAGCGGCGGGCATCAAAACCGTCATCGACCTTGCCGATTCGGACGAGGAAATGCAGGAATATTTTGCTTCGGAGAATTTCACCTCGGAATATACTAAGTCTCTTTACGACAGTAAAAATGTCATTGTGCTTTCAATGAGCTCCAACTATGCAGCCGACGCATACAAGGAAAACGTGGCAAAGGGCATGCGTTTTCTCCTCGAGCACGGCGGTCCCGTTTACATTCACTGCCTTGAGGGCAAGGATCGCACGGGTTTTGTCTGCATGCTGCTTGAGTCTCTCGTCGGCTCAAGCTACGACGAAATGCGTGCGGACTATATGAAAACCTACGAAAACTATTACGGTGTTACTGCCGACGGAACTCCCGAAAAGTATAACGCGATAGTCTCGCTCTACTTTGACTCGTTCGCGGAATATCTCCTCGGCACTGCGGACGCATCGGCTGACGGGAGCGCAGATTCCCTCGCTTCCGCAAATTACCCCGCTGCCGCAAAGCAGTATTTGACGGACTGCGGCTTGACCGAAACCGAAATCACGCAGCTTGTTACGCTGCTTTCCAAGTAATCTGACCGCTGTCGGCAAATGCAGGCAGCGGTATTTCCCTTAAAAAACGGTGCGCATCAGGCATCGGGAAAGGAAAACGCAAAATGAAAGATACGGTCATGTCCGTTTATCTGCTGATATGTGCAGGCATAGGACTGTGCTTCGGTCTGATTACCATGTACGGGAAGAAAAGACCTCTGTATTTCAAGCTGATGATATTCCCCGTTGCGTGTCAGTTCTTCACACGGGCATTTTATGCAATAACCGTGCTTTGCTACGGGAGCAT
The DNA here is from genome assembly GCA_963620305.1 of Bacteroidaceae bacterium. Taxonomy (GTDB): domain Bacteria; phylum Bacillota; class Clostridia; order Oscillospirales; family Acutalibacteraceae; genus RUG806. Next base: position 7,098 of record CAVFAD010000007.1, read on the forward strand.
ACCCGACACATTCAATCTCGGCATGTTCGGGTACGCGTCATTCTTTTTGTTCCTCTATCTGCCGAACGTCGGCGCGATTGACAGTCTGACGGATGAAAAAAGGCTGAAAACCGCAAAATACAGACTTATTCCCGCTATAGTACCAACGGCGGAGGCTGCTTTTGCCGCTGCGGCTATTGTTTTCGGCAAGGCTGCACTTTCGGTGCGCATATCTTTTGCCGCAGTGTCGCTCATAGCGGGATTTGCGGGATATTTCAATGTAAAGCATCTGATAATCCCGGATATCGAAAACGGCATAATCAGGACAATACGAAAATTCAATCTTGTCTGCCTTCTGCTCGAAATCCTGACGCTTGCGGAATTGGGACTTTGCTGCTTTGAGCTTCAGACTCCCGTAATATACGTGCAGGCTGTGCTCGGAATATTCTGTATTGCATTTCTGCCGCTGCTCAACAGGGAGGTAAAGCAATGGACTCAATGAGCTATATACTTTTTATATGTATTGCGGTTCCCGTTGCAATGATGCTGATTCCCATCGAGAAAAAATCGCGGAAAGTCATCGTTTCGCTCCTTGCGGGAATGTTCTGCTGTCTTTTCGTCAGCGAAGTGAACGGCTTGCTGCTTCAGCTTTCCGAAAGCACAACGCTCTACCTTACGACAAACATCACGCCGCTGACGGAAGAACTTGTAAAGCTGCTGCCCGTTCTGTACTACGCGAATGTTTTTTCCGACGACAGAAAATCCGTCGTTACGGTCGCTTTTGCGATAGGCGTAGGCTTTGCGATGCTCGAAAACGTAATCATTCTCTCGCAGCATTTTTCCACTGTAAATATCTCCTTTGCGGTAATAAGAGGCTTCAGCACGGGTCTTATGCACAGCATATGCACAATGATGACCGCAAATTACATTTCATACATCAAAAGCAAAAAGAAGCTCTTTCTGTGCGGGACGCTGTGCACATTTAACCTTGCGGTGGTGGTGCACGCGGTGTTCAATCTGCTGGTCGAAGCAAAGGCTCCCGCCGCAAATTACGTGGGGTATTTCCTGCCGGTATCAATTTATCTTATCGTAAACGTCTTTGTTTACAACATAATTATCGAAAAAAAGAAACGGAATCCCGCAGCGGAATAACCGTAAACAGACAACAATCAACACCTTTAAACGTACAAAAAACCGAGGCGGTGAAAACCTTGTTAAAAACAGTAAAAAAAATTATCGGATTCTCCGTAAAAGGCGCGTGTCTGCTTTTGTCCTGCCTTACCGCCGCCTGCGTCTTCCCCGTTGCGGCGCACGCACAGGCATCCTTCATATCGGACATAACGGCTGCCGCGGGCGAAGACGGCAGAGCGACGCTTGAATCAAACGGCTACACCGTTCTGTTTCAGGGAATGAACATTGTCACGACCGACGGCGACCCCGTGTTTTTGGGATACAAAAAAGGAACCGATGCCGTGACCGACCTTATCGTATCGTCAAAATCCGCCGATTCTCTCGAGTGCGGCGGCTGCACATATCTGCGGGCGTCGGACATCAGCCTTAATGCGGGTACGGACGGAACTCCGCTCTACCTCTATTTTACGCGCGACGCGTCTGCGGGCAGCGGCATAGTTTCTCTTGACACGGTATCGGGATTTTCGGATAAAGACGAGGTCATTTCGCTGAAAAACGACGGCTCGTCTCCCGTCAGAACCGACGGCGGCGAACTTGCAAACCTTGATGACGGTATCGAGAACTGCGAGCTGTATCTTCTGATGTACAGAAGCGGCGAAATAAAGCGGTACATTTCCGAAGTGTATACCGTCAGCGGCAGCACAAAAGCGGAAGCAATAAATTCGGCTGCATCAAAAGGCTGCAACTACTGGCTGTCCGACGGCATCACAGCCGACGGTGTCACGTCATATATCGCCTTTCGCCGTACAGCCGACAAAAACGACGCAATCACAAAGCTGACGTTCAGCAAAGCGGAGCCGCAGACCGAAAAGAATGCGGATTCCGACACATACCTGCTGGATATTTCGTCGCAGAAGCTGTTCGGAAACACATTTGAACTCGGCTCGTGGGCAGGGGTTTATCTTTCATACGACAAAACCGTTTCAAAAACCTCCGACGAATACAAGACGCTTCGCGGCAGCAAGGAAATATGCAGCTGTGTTTCGGCAGGCAGCTCGGGAATTTATACTCTGTATCTCGGCAAAAGCGCGTCGAACGAAACGGACGGAGTTACCGATACCGATGAAAGCGCGGCGGCGGAATACACCGCAGCGGCAGCCGACGGAGCGAAAAGCGTGACGGACGAATACTTCGGCATCGACAAATCCGAAACGTCGGAAAACACGACCGACAACGCTGTCGACGGCGACAGAACCGCAACGGCTTTCGGAAAAGGAAGCAGCATTGCGATTGCGGTTCTTGCACTCATAATCGTACTGTCGGCGGCAGCGGCTGCACTTTGCAAAAAGAAGAAAACCGCCGAAACGAAAAAAAGCCGGCATTCCGACGGAAAATAAGCGGCTTGCCGCATATTTCACCGTCATAAAAAGACAAACGATACTGCAATCGAATGGGAAGGATCTGTATGCAACTGAAAAAAATTTCATGCATTTTGGCTGCACTGACTTTATCCGTCTGTCTGCAGACCGCCGCGAACGCGGAAGAAACCTGCGCCACGGTCACCGCAAACGGAACCCAAACCGCCTACACCTCTTTTTCGGACGCTTGGAACAGCGCGGTCGAAATCGGAAAAAGCAGCGAAGTCACCGTTACACTCAACAAAGACTGGACGGCTGACGGTTCGGGTTCGCTCGGCAGCGGCGCGGGGTTCAAAAACGGCGGGCTCAGTTATTCGTCCTCAAAAAATCTGACGCTCGACCTTAACGGCTTTGCCATTGACAGAAATCTGCTCAAACCCGTCTCAAACGGCGCGGTAATATACGTAAACTCCGTGATGACGGTATCGGATTCGCGCAGCGGCGAGTATACGGTATCCGAGCTTTTTAAGGGCGGAGCGATATGCAACGGCTCCAGTACCTCACGCGGCGGCGGCATAGTCATTGCGGACGGCGCAGAGCTGCGCTTTAACGGCGGCACGCTGCTCAACTGCGTTTCAACCGACGACGGCGGCGGCATAAGCATTACGGGCGCGAACGCAAAGCTGACGGTGGACGGCGGCTCGTTTTACGGCAACCGAACATACGATTCGTCGGGCGAATGCTGCGGCGGCGCGATATACAGCAGCAAAGCATCGGTAAACATAAAAAATTCGACGTTTGAATGCAATTACGCGGAGGACAACGGCGGCGCGATATACGCGGACGACGGCACGCTCACCGTAGCCGATTCAGCATTTTATTCAAATTCCTCGATAGAGGAGGGCGGCGCGATATTTGCGGACGGCAGCGTAACGACCGAGGTGCGCGACACTCTGTTTTACGGCAATTCATCGACCGACGACGACGGCGGCGCGGTATACTGCGATTCAAACAGCGGCGCAAGGTTTTTTGACTGCAAAATGTATTTTAACTCCGCAGACGGCGACGGCGGCGCGCTGTATGTAAATTCCGAAAAGGTATTTGTTATCGGCGGCGACTTCCGCAGCAACTCTGCGGGCGGCAGCGGCGGCGGAATATACGTTGACAGCCTGTACGACATAAACGCTTCGGGCAAGCTGACCGTTTCCGACAACACCGCAAACGGCAAAGCGAACAACCTTTGCCTTCAGGACGGAAAAGCGTCGACCGCATATCTCTACTGCGGCGGTTTTTACGAAGGCTCCTCGGTGTGGCTCTGCTCCACGGACTCCGATACGCGCCTTGCCGTCAGGGGAATAAGCAAGTACCAGTACGACTCATATATACACTTTGACGAGGGATTTTCTTCGGCAAAAATAAACAGCTCGACACGAACGGATGACAATATTCGCGCAGCGGCGTCCGCCGTGGGCGACGGAAACATTCCGAGCATCTGCATCGGCATTGCAGCTGCCGCAGTGCTGACCTTATGTACGGCTGTAATATATAAGAAAAAAGAAAAGCAAGGAGGCGAAAACCGATGAATGAGAGAAAAAGACACCCTTTCCGTTTTGTTACGTGCTTTATATCGCTCGTTCTGGTTTTTGCGCTGCTTTCGTCAAGCTACGGCACGATATTTGCCGAAACGGCGGTATACGGCTCAACATACGTGTCCGAGGTTCGGGTTTTTGAGGGTGACAGCCTGAACGATGCGGTGCAAAAGTGCCGCAGTGCGGGATATATCCCCGTCGAGAACAACATCAACCGTGCTGCAGACGGCGACTCGACCGACAACGGGATATATATAGTCGGTTACAAAACGACCGACAATGCCGACGAGAGCATTACGGGCATCTCCATGCTCCAGATGAACAGCGGCTATCAGGACTGCACCTACGGCACCATAGCCGAAAGAGCGGTTGAAAAGCTCGGCAACGTCCCCGCCGAAATATTCGACGCGGTGACGGAATTTGCGGAAAATTACGCCAAGGGCAGTCCCGCCGCTCAGGCAGCGGCTGCGGCTCTCAACTGCTTTTACATTGACGAAGAAAACGGCAAAAAGCTCGGCGATTACATTGTCGAGGGCAGCTGCACCCTTGACTTTATAAAAAAGCTTCTTTCCCGCGCAAACACTTCCGTCGTGAGTGCCTTCTGCAATGCGCTTGTCGCGGGGGTTGCCGATTACGGCGAGGACAAATGGGCGACAAGACTTTATAACTCAAGCGTCAAAACGGCTCTTGAAGACCCCGACAACAACGCGCAGCTTGATGTCTGTTACAAGGTAGCGGCAAAAGAACTTACGGACAGTCTGCAGGCTTTTGCAAAGGGATATACCGAAGCCGCGCTTCGTTATGAAGAAACGGGCACTCTGACGGGTACCGCAGCCGAATCCGACCCGACCGAAATTCCGCAGGAAACGGTTCTGAGCAAGATAAACGGCGAAAAAACGGAAGGCACGGACGGCGATTTTTATTTCCTTTATGCCTATGAAGTGCTCAATACATTTAACTACGACGACACGACAAAACTCGGCGACTATATAGTTTCCCTCGGCAGCTCGACCTTTGACGACATCGACAGCCTGAGAAAAGTATATCCGCTTGCCGACAGTCTTACCGACGGTCAGCTTGCGGCGATGCGTTTGAGCGGTGTGGCATTTTCGGCTGTATATCTCGTAAACGAATCGGGTGTCATGGACGAAACGAAAAAGCAGATTGATGCCTTAAAACAGAAGCTTTCCGACAACACGGGCAGTGAAAGCATGTCCGTCTGGGTCGGCACGGATCAGTCGGTATTCAATCAGAAGGTCGCCGTCACATCTGAAGCGTACAGACAAAATTCCGCAGGTCAGATATACAACACCCTAACCTCTCCCGACGCGCTCGACACCTTCACCGCGTCGGCTCTTACGACGCTTGAAATCATAATGAGCGTTGTCGGCATCGGCTTCGGCATCACATACCTCACGTCCGTTGTGGTAAACGCGACGATGTTCGCCGTGTTCGCAGGGTCGTCGCTGTCTATATGGGCGGTGTGCTGCCTCGGTATCGGCTCCGGTGTGTTCAGCACGATATTCGGACTGCTCGGCTGCGCGTTTGTAATTCTGAACTACGTCACGTTTGTTGCGATGATAGTGCTGCTAGTAGTGATGCTGGTAAAATATCTTTGGGATAAGTTTACGGATGACGATGCGGAGGACTTTACGCAGATTCCGCCCGTTGTATTCGATTCCGCTCAAAACAGATACGTAAAATACGAAGCGGTACGTATGGACGGCAGTCCCGCCAATATCAACGGCGAAAACGCCAGACGGTGGAACGCGCTGTACACCACAAAAAGCACGTACGTCGGCAATCCTATATGCTCCTCGGAGCTTGAGGACCTTATAACCGTACGCTACAACGACAACACCGTTCCGCAGGGTTACAAAGCGGTCAAGTGCTTCGGCGAAGTCGTGGCTGCAAACCTGAATGCCAACTCAAAGTCGGATTCGCTTGCGGTTTACATGTTCTGCAAAAACACGCCGAACAAAATAAACGAGGGAACGCAAGAAACGGATGACGGCACAGACAGCGAAGATGCGGCGCTTTACATTTCAAAGCTCTCTCTCTCGGTGGAAAGCAGCGAAACGGCGGCGAAAGCGGCTCTCACAAAATCGGGTTACAATATTTTCGATATAAACCTGACCCCGTCTGCGGCTTCGGCAAAAAAATACACATACGTCGGCTTTACGACCACCACGAACCCCAACGACGCGGTAACGGATATAAGAGTATCCGCGCGCGATTCGTCCCAAACGTACTTTTTCGGCAACGCGTCGTACACCTCATGCGGCACAACCGCTACGGGCGACACCCTTTACTACACTTCGTACAAATCGGCAGGCTCCCCTATCCTCGCGGATATCACGGTCAAGTATTCGCTTAACGATATCCCGACCGACGGATACGAACCGATAAACATGTTCGGCGGCGGCTATGCGTTCAATTTCAATGTCGGCAGCGAAACGGAAAACTCGACGACGGTCGCTCACCGCGCACAGCCGTACGATCAGTGGAACAACGACGGCATTTATCTGTACTTTAAGCCGTCCGTCACCTACACCGAGGGCGAAGAATACATCTCGGGTCTTGTTCTCGTGGCAGGTCACGCCAAAGGCAAGCTCAACAACACGGCTGACGACTATATAAGTGCCCTAAAGCTCAAAAAATTTGCCCCGAGCCTTACTCACGCGGCAAAAATAACGCTGTACTCGACAGACTTTACGGTGGAGGACACCCTTGAGGACGTCGAAACATACATCTGTTACTCAACAACGCACAACCCTTACAGAGCGATATACGGCATAGGGTCGTACACCTCCGCACCCGACAACTACACCGTCCCAACCTTCCTCGGCTCGACGGAATCGGGCGCATATGCCGTGTGCAACGTGCTGTTTGAGCTGCCGTACTTTGTTGCGGGCGGCACGGACACGAAAAAGACCGCATACATGCGCGGAATTTACGAATCGCATTCCTACATGTTCGCACCGTGCAGCGGCGAGACTACGGGCATACGGCAGCAGACTCCCGTTATTTCCGTCGCACCCGAAGATTATGAAGACGTAGACTGGACTTCGTGCGGCACACGCGGCAAGGGCATATATGTACTCGGTCCCGTTGAGGGAGGCACTCCCCTTACGGTTGACGATATCGCGGTTACCGAAAGCTCCGCCGCACCGGACGGCTTTGTGAGCGTTCAGGACTTCAAGACTCCGAACCGCACCGAACCGCACAACCTCGGCTTTTCGACGACGGTACAAAAATGCATTTCAAGCGGCGAAAAGCTCACTCCGGTATATATTTATGTAAAAAAAGCCGCGCCGGTCGAGAAAAAATACATTTCTTCGATAACCGTTGCAACGTACAGCATAGATGAAACGGGAGTGGATCTTTCGAAGTTAAATGCCGGTCAGCGCGCGGACATAAACGCGCACGGCACCGACTACTGCGTGCAGCAGCTTCTCATGTCCTGCACGGATGAAATAATTGAAGTGAATCTCGCACGCGACCGAGCCTCCTCGCTTCAGGGTGACGACGATGCAAAACCCGACACCGTGTCGTACATAGGCGTAACGAGGACGGACTCGTCCCTGCAGGCAATAACGGGCATAATAAAATATATGACCGACAGCAAGACCGCCGCTCCCTCAATTCGCGTAGGCGGCTTGACCTACATAAAGGCGGGTGACAGAATAAACGACCCCAACGGCTCATATTATCTGTATTATACTTACTCCGACGGCGCATCTCCCGGCATGCCGATTACGTCGATAAGCGCGGGGGCACGCGTGTTTGAAGCGTCCTGCGCCACCGTAATGTCTGCGAACTCCGTCGATTCGTCTTCAACCTCGGGCACTGCCGAAAAAGCGGCACTGTACGGCGACAGCAAGGCATCCGTCTTTATTCATGTCCGATATGAAGAATCCGTCTCCGCTATGGGTACGATATACGTAGGTCACGGAAAGACCGAAAAAGAAGCGCAGGCAAATCTGCTCAGTCTCGGCTGTAATTTCTGCGTTGACTTGGATCTCAACCGAGGCACCGGCGGCGAATATGTCTACATAGGATATTCAAAGTATAAGCTGAAAACAACTGAGCTGCGAAAGGGTGTTGCGCGGTACGCCGTAAGAGATATCCTTATCACGGTCGGCTTGCCGCATCAGAAGTCGTTCACATACAACGGACTTAAGTACGACTCTGCGGTCGACGAGCTTACAAAAAGCACGGACGGACAAGAAGCGGTATCGCTCAACTACGGTGCGGGCGGAAAGCAGATATATCTCTACTTCACCACAGCCGCCACGGACGAAACGGCATACCCGATAGCAAAGCTCGGCGCTGCGTGCGCGGACTACGGCATGATAAACGACGACATGAACAGGTGGGAGAATATCTACGACATAAACGGCAGCCGCGTAAACCTCAACGAGGGCGCGATATCGACCGTCGACGGCGGCTTGCACATCTCCGACAACCGCATATACCTCTACGCAAACCGTACGGAGAACGCTGTCAAGGACGGCTGCGGCGTCGACACCGACCGCATAGAAGACGCATTTACATTTTATGACGTGTACATGAAAGGAGGGGCTTGAGCATGAAGAACACGAAAAAAGCCGTATGTATTCTTCTTTGCGCCGTGCTGTTCCTTACCGAAGCGTCCGCGCTCTTTAATGTAAGCCGCGCGGCGGAGTCCGACACGGACGGCACGGGCGAATATACGTATACGCTCAACATAAATGTAACGAATCCCTGCAACTCGAACGACATGGACAGGGACGCGGTGAACGTGCTGTACTTCGATTTTTACTATACGACGCAAAACGGCTTCGGCTCCGAAAAAAAAGAAACCGTCGACATGTCGTGGAACGGCAGCTCAAACAACAGCTCCGACCTTCTCTATGAGCACTTTGTGCGTCCGCACGACAACAGCTACAGTACGTCGCTCAACATAACGCTCGGCGGAAAGCTGAGCCGAGTGTACATCAAGCTGAACATGGACGGCGGCGAGCGGCTGTCCTTTACGGTGAACAGCATTTACTGCGGCGGTGTCAGAATAAACGGCAACACCGACTACGTTTCGTCCGCCTACAACGATTCGACGGCGAATATATACTGCTCAATGGCTTCGTCGGTCATAGACAGGGAAAATTCTCCCTATTTTGAAGAAAACGACGAGTTCTCCGTCACCGAAACGGAAATGAAACGCATCGTAAGCGACCTCTCTCTCGGCGAAAAGTATGCGGGACTGTTCAGGGATCAGTACGGCGCGGTCATTGACATTGCAGTGCTCAAAAACTGCATCTCCGCATCGGACGGTGATATAAATCAGTATTATTCCCACAGCGACGAAACGGGCATGTACAAATATACCTTCCTGTGCAAGGTGGAGAACCCCATTGACCTTACGAACGCAGACCGCGACGAAGTGGAAAAATTCTCAATTCAGATGAACTATATTGACAAAAACGGCTACGGCGAAGCGAAAACCTACACGCTGAACATGCATTATGACAGCACGCTTAAACGTAATCTGAATCCGAATTACCTAAGCCTTTTCGAGCGCAATGACGACAACGGCTACAACACACACTTTTCCGTATGGGTACCGGGAATACTGACCGAAGTAAAATGCACGCTCAATATGAGCGGCGAAAAGCTGTCGGTATATTTCGAGAAAATAACGCTCAATTCCGTAGCGGTGAACACGCAGAGGGATTATGTTTCCTCCGTGTATTTTGATTCCGACGCGAAAATAAAGTGCTTTGTTCCCGCTTCGCGAATCGTCGTCGGCGAGGACGGACTCCCCGAAAGCTATAACCCGGAGCTTAGGGATCAGTACGGCGCGAGGGTGTCGGAGGAATTGTTTAATATGGCAAAAACCGCCCCCTTGCAATATCTCTACCGTTAATTTCGCAGCGGAAATAAAATGCGGCAGGCATCGAAAGGTGCCTGCTTTTTTCGGTGAAGCGTTCGGTTTTCTGCAGGGAGTGCGCACCGTTATTGCCGAAAAAAACCGCCGTCAGAGGGGCATATGCCCGTCCGTACGGCGGATTGATGCTTTTACGGGAAGTGATTTTCTTCCCGGTCAGTTCTTTTTCGCTGCAAGCGCGTCGGCTGCTTCGTCGAGCTTTCTGTTTCTGAAATAAAGTCCCACGTCTATCGAAATTTCGATAAAATTGAGGACATAGAAGAAGAAGCTCAGGAAGAATATGAAGCCCGTACTGCCGCCCGAAACCTGTATAATCTTACGCGCGATGCCGAAGGCATAGCCGATAAGCAGAAACACCTCAAAGAAAAGGCTCTTGCCCTTTGCGGTGCGCGAAATGTACGATTTGCGAATGGAAATAGGCCATGAAAGTCCGAAGCAGAAAATTGTAAGCGCTTCAAAAAGGTCTGTAATAATTGATACGTTCATATAAATACTTCTTTCGAAATTATTTCTGTCTGCGGTAGTCGGGCAGGAGCTTCGGAGACACTGCGTCGGTGACAATGCCCGCGTCGCTGCGCTCTTTGTCGAATTTTGCGATATGCTCAAGCGTCAGTGTGCCGAGAGTCACATTTTTCGACTTTATGCCCGCGTTTCTGCCTGCGGTTCTGCCGAATACGATTATATCGAGCAGCGAATTGCCCATAAGGCGGTTGCGTCCGTGAATACCGCCGACCGCTTCGCCCGCAACATAGAGATTTTCAACGCAGCTGCTCATACCGGTGACGTTTATGTCAATGCCGCCGTTCTGATAGTGTAGCGTCGGATAAACGAGAATCGGCTCTTTTCTGATATCAATGCCGTAGGACGCGAACATACGCATCATAGCGGGGATGCGCTTTTCGATAGTGCCTTCGCCGCCGGTTTTTTCTATCATGGGAGTATCGAGCCAGACGGCTTTGCCGCTGCCCGTGTCGACGCCCTCTCCCCTGTCGGAGCATTCTCTGATAATAGAGGCGGCTGCAACGTCGCGTGTTTCGAGGGGATGCATAAACACCTTGCCGTCGCGGTTTACAAGCTTTGCACCGAGCGAACGAACCTTTTCGGTTACAAGCGCACCGAAAATCTGCTGCGGGAATGCGGCTCCCGTGGGGTGATACTGCAGCGTGTCGGCATAAAGCAGCTTTGCGCCCGCTCTGTAAGCAAGCACAAGACCGTCAGCCGTTGCGCCGTAGTGATTTGACGTGGGGAATCCCTGATAGTGCATTCTTCCCGCGCCGCCCGTCGCAATAATGACCGTTTTTGCGCGTGCAACCATAAGCTCATGCGTTTCCATATTCATGAGCACCGCACCCGCCGCATTTCCTTTTTCATCGAGAATAAGTTCAATTGCCGACGTGAAATCGACAACGGGAATGCCTCTGTTGAGCACCTCATCACGCAGCGTACGCATTATTTCCGCACCCGAATAGTCCTTTGCCGCGTGCATACGCTTTCTTGACGTGCCGCCGCCGTGGGTCGTTATCATGGTGCCGTCGGGTGCTTTGTCGAACTCGACGCCGAGTTCGTTCAGCCACTGTATCGCATCGGGAGCGTCGCACACGAGCTTTGCAAGCAGCTCGGGTTTTGCGGCGAAATGACCGCCGCCGAAAGCATCGAGATAGTGGATAGCGGGAGAATCGTTCGGCTTGTCGGCAGCCTGAATGCCGCCCTCAGCCATCATGGTGTTTGCGTCGCCCATGCGAAGCTTTGTGACTATCATGGTTTTTGCGCCCGCGTTGTCGGCTTCGATGGCAGCCGACGCACCCGCGCCGCCGCCGCCGATTATGAGCACATCGACATCGTATCTTATGTCGTTGAGGTCGACATCCTCAGCCTTGATGCGGGAATGCGCCTGAAGCATTTCGCACAGCTCGTGCGGAACGTTTTCGCCCTTGTTTGCGCCGATTTTGAGTGTCGAAAACTCGCTCTTTTTGTAGTCGGGATGATATTCCGCAAGGAGCGCGTCTTTTTCTTCGGCAGTCATTCTTTTGGGTTCATAGACGGTGTTTTCGTCTCTTGCAGCCTCGACCGCCTTAAGTGAAGCCTGTAATATGGCAGGGTACATGCTTTCGTCCTCCTTACTTTTCTATCACGCGGTTATTGTAAAGCTCTTTAAGCTCGTCTATCGGCTTTTGCATAAGCGATTCGATAAGCTCGGTGTATGCGCCGCTGTTAATTTCTTCAACTCTGTCGGCAAGGTGCTCCGTTTTGGGAGCGATGTACTTGCCGTTTAAGCGGCGGGCGAGCATGGCGACCTGCGGATGCGAAATTCCCGCGGGGCATCTTGACGAGCACACGCCGCACATTACGCAATCGAACGACTCCTCGGCGCACTTGTCAAATTCGCCGCGCTGAGCATACGCGATGTACTGCATTACGTTTAATGACTGCGTACAGCTCTTTGTGCACGCGTTGCAGCCGACGCACGCGTAAATTTCGGGATAAAGCTGCATCATTACCTGCTGCGTGGGAGTGATTTTTTCAATGTCGTAAATCTGCTTCACGAGCGGGAAGAACGGCAGCGTTGCAACGTACATGTCATTTTCGACCTTGGTCTGACACGCAAGACATGTCTTAAGCGTTCTGTCACCCTTTATGCGGTAGATTGTGGCACACGCGCCGCAAAAGCCGTTGCGGCAGCCGCAGCCGCGCACAAGCTGATAGCCTGCGTATTCCATTGCGCGCATTATCGTCAGGTCGTCGGGGACAGTATATTTTTTACCGAACAGGTAAACATTGACAGTATTTTCCATCGTTTCTGATCTCCTGTATCAATATTCGTCGGGCAGCTCGTCGATTTCGTCAAAGCGGAACACGGGACCGTCCTTACAGACGTATTTTGCGCCGATGTTGCATCTGCCGCACTTGCCTATTCCGCACTTCATACGCAGCTCCATTGTGGTATACACCTGCGTTTTGTCGAAGCCGAGCTCCTGCAGTCCCGCAAGAGTAAATTTAATCATGATGGGCGGACCGCAGAGGACGGCTATCTTATCGGTCGAAAAACCGAGCTCTTTTACGTAGTTCGGAACGAATCCGACGTGACCGCTCCACTCAGGCTGTTCGCGGTCGATTGTGAGATAGACGTTTACGTTATCGTCCTTTGTCCACTCGTCGATTATCTCTTTGTAGTCAACAAGGTCCTGCATGCTCCTCGAGCCGTAGACGATGTCTATCTTGCCGTAGCGGTCGCGGTAGTGACGGCAATAGTTTATGACGGAGCGCAGCGGCGCGAGTCCGATACCGCCCGCGACGAACAGCATGTCGTGTCCCGCGAACTCGGTGTCAACGGGAAACGGTCTGCCGTAAGGTCCTCTTATCGTTATCTGCTGACCGACCTCCATTGAGTGCAGCCATTCGGTGACGCAGCCGCACTTTTTTATGGAAAACTCCATAAACTCGGTGTTCGTGGGCGACGAGGTTATCGAAAACATCGCTTCGCCCACACCCGGCACGGAGAGCATGGCGCACTGACCCGGACGGTGCTCAAACGCTTTTTTGCCGTCGGGAGTAACGACGCGGAAAGTCTTTACGTCGGGAGTGTCGATGCGGATATCCGTAACAACGCCTATTTTGGGAATCAGGGGTTCAAAGTTATCAGCCATTTTCTCCGCCTCCCAGCTTTTTCATTACTTTTACGATATTCATCTGAATGGGGCACTTGTTTATGCAGCGTCCGCAGCCGACACACGAAAACATGCCGTCGTTGTTCGTCGGGAAATAGACAAGCTTGTGCATAAACCGCTGACGGAAACGTTCAAGCTGCGTAAGTCTCGGCTGTCCTGCGGACATTTTCGTAAATTCCGAATACATGCAGGAGTCCCAGCAGCGGAACCGCTTCACGCCGTGTCCCGTGTTAAAGTCCTTAATGTCGTAGCACTGGCACGTCGGGCACACAAATGTGCACGTGCCGCAGCCGAGGCAGGACTCCGAAAGCTCTTTCCACTCGGGCGCATTGAAAAACTTCGACGTTTTGCCGTCGCCGAACGCATCTGCTTTGAGGCTTGAAAGCGGCAGCTTCGCAAGTCTTTCGCGCACCGTCTTTTTCTGCGCTTCGACTTCGGCGCAGTCCGTGTCCTCGGTAAGACCTTTGACGGACAGGAGGAGTTTTTCGCCCTTTTCGGTTTTCGCGTCGAGATAAAGCGCGTCTTCCGTTTTGTAACAAACAACATCGCCCTCGGGTTCGGCGGCATCTATGCCGAAGGTGCCGCAAAAGCACGTTTCGTGCGGCTTTGTGCACGCGAGAGAAACCACCGTCGCATGCTCGCGGCGGTTTTTGTAGAACGAATCGACAGGCTCCGAAAGGAAAACTCTGTCAAGAACATCGAAGCTCTTTACGTCGCACGCTCTGACACCGAACACGACAAAATCCTCATGCTCGGTACGTATGTCGATTATCTCGATATTTTTGCCCTCGACCTTAAATTCCGCAAGATTTTCGGTCTGCGGGAAGAAAAAGTCCTTGGGACTTCTGACGGTATTGAGAGCATCGGACAGCTTTTTGCCGTTCTCCCATTTTTCGAACTTCGCACCCGCCGCAGTATCGACGGGAAGATAAAGCGTCTTATCGGCTGCAACGGCTGCAAAAAATCCGTCGAGCCCGGCAAGTGATATTTTAACCATTCGTTTCCCCTCTCATTACGGCTTCACCCGGTTCAAGGTCGTCAACGGTGTAGTTGACGATGGGAGCGCGTGAGCCGACCTCTGCGCCCGCCTGATAATCGCCGTAGAACGCGTCGATATCCTTAATGAACTTGCGGTTGAGAAGATGCAGCGGAATGTGCTGCGGACATACGCGCGAGCACTCGCCGCAATCGGTGCAGCGTCCGACGACATGGAACGCTCTTATGATATGGAACATTTTTTCTTCAAACGAGTTTGCCGCCGCCTTGTTTTCGACACCCGAGGCGGGGTTGTCAAACACGCACTTTTCGCATGTGCACGCGGGGCATACGTCACGGCACGCGTTGCAGCGGATGCAGCGCGAAAGCTCGTTCTGCCAAAATGCAAAACGCTCGTCGGGAGTCATTTTTTCGAGTTTTTCGACCTCATCGAAACGGCTGCCGTCGATGACGTCACCGTCGTCACCGATAAGCTCATCGTACGCAACGTGCTTTTTTGACTTGCAGCTGCGGCAGCGTTCGGAGAGGACCTCGTCCCGTGCGAACGTTTTTTCGCCGTCGTAGAGCGTGTCGGCAATTATTTTGTCGCCGTCCTCGCGGATACCCGCAAGACCGTCGCACTGCGCCTTTATCTTTGATACGTCAAGCATTCCGCCGCATTCGACACCGACCGCATAGACCTTTTCTCTGTCAAAGCGGTGCTCTGTAAGCAGCTGATTAAAACTGTAGGTGTCGCAGGGTTTGAGGAAAACAAGGACCTTGTTTTCGCTTTTCTGCGTTTCTTTAACAAGATATTTCGAGAAATTTGCACCGCACAGTGAGTTCCACACAAAATCCTTTTCAAGCTCCTCCGCAGAGTAAAACAGCGCAGGTGTAATGTCGTAATCGAACTCACCGCGATGCCAACCGTACACGCGGTCGGCGGTGCCGTTTCTGAGCAGCTCGGAGGCTCTTGATATGAGAGCTTCACGTTTTATTTCTTGCATCTCAAGTCCTCCAATCTCTTGTTCTCGCCGAGGGAGGCAACCTTTTCGGCGAAGTCGTTCATCGTTGCGGCGAATTTCGCGCCTTCGGCGGCTGAAACCCACTCAACGCGCGTTCTCTCCTTTTCGATGCCGAGGTAATCGAGCATCGAGAACAGCAGAGCCATACGGCGGCGCGTATAGTAGTTGCCCGAAGTATAATGACAGTCTCCCGGATGACAGCCGCAGATTATTACGCCGTCCGCACCGCGCTGAAACGCACGAAGTATAAACATCGGGTTTACTCTGCACGAGCACGGGACACGGATGATTTTTACCTCGGCGGGATAGCTCAAGCGGTTGTTTCCCGCAAGGTCTGCGCCCGCATACGAGCACCAGTTGCAGCAAAAAGCCACTATAAGAGGCTTATAACCGTTTACCTGCATATTGCATCCACCTCCGCTATGATTTGCTTGTTGAGGAATCCTTTCAGATCCATTGCGCCTGACATACATGCGACCGTGCATGCGCCGCAGCCTTGGCATACGGCTTCGTTTACGGAAGCGACGCGGCGAACCTTTACGGTTCTGTCGGGCATTCTGAATTCTTTGTCAATGTATGTTATCGCGCCGTAGGGACACACCTTTTCGCACGTGGAGCAGCCGTTGCACATCATTTCGTCCGAATGCGCGACGCACGGATTGCCTTTCAGCCTGTCCTTGGCGAGCAGTCCGATGACCTTTGCCGCTGCCGCACCCGCCTGCGAGACCGTTTCGGGAATGTCCTTCGGTCCCTGGCACGTGCCCGAAAGGAACACGCCCGCCGTCGGACTTTCGACGGGACGGAGCTTCGGATGCGCTTCGGTGAAGAAGTCGTTCGTGTCCATGCTTGCAGTGAGCATCGTTGCGAGAGGACGCGCCGATTTGTCGGGTTCTATCGCGGCTGCAAGCACGACAAGATCCGCATCAATGTGAAGCTGCTTGCCGTAAATGAGGTCACTGCCCTGCACCTTGAGTTTATTGCCCTCGGGCGACACCTTGCCGACCATGCCCTTTATATAGTGCACGCCGTATTCCTCAACGGCGCGGCGGTAAAATTCGTCGAAATTCTTACCGGGTGTACGCACGTCGATGTAAAAAACGTAAACTTCGGTATCGGGGTACTTGTCGCGAATAAGCATTGCATGCTTTGCCGTGTACATGCAGCAGATTTTAGAGCAGTACTCCTTGCCTTTTTCGGCGCATGCCGAACAGCGAGAGCCGACGCACTGAACAAATACTATTGTGTGCGGATGCTCACCGTCGGACGGGCGAAGAAGCGTTCCGCCCGTGGGTCCCGCCGCGTTCATGAGACGCTCGAGTTCAAGACTCGTAATAACGTCCTTTGACTGCGAATATGCAAATTCGTCGAATTTTTCCATTGAAATGGGATTAAATCCCGTCGCAACGACTATCGCGCCGTACTTTTCCTTGATGTACTCGTCCTTGGCGTTGTAGTCGATAGCACCCGCAGCGCATACTTTTTCACACAGTCCGCATTTGCCCGTTTTGAGCTTTACGCAGTAATTCGGGTCGATAGTCGCTACCTTCGGCACCGCCTGAGCAAACGGAATGTACACCGCGTGACGGTTGTCCATGCCGAGGTTAAATTCATTGGGAACCTTTTTCTGCGGACATTTTTCGGTACAGATACCGCATCCGGTGCAAACATCCTCTTTCACGTAACGTGCTTTGCGCTTTATGGTAACGTCGAAGCTGCCGACAAAGCCGCCGACCTCGGTCACTTCCGAATACGAATAAATTGTTATGTTCTCGTTCTGAGCCGCATCGACCATTTTCGGCGTGAGAATACATGCCGCGCAGTCGAGCGTGGGGAACGTTTTGTCAAGCTGCGCCATTTTGCCGCCTATAGTGGGCTTCGTTTCGACTATATCCACGGGGAACCCCGCATCGGCAATGTCGAGCGCGGTCTGGATGCCCGCGATACCGCCGCCGATAACAAGAGCGCGTTTCGTAACGGGACTCTCACCTGGAGTGAGGGGCGTGTTGAGATTTACCTTTGCGACGGCGGCTTTTGCGAGGATTATCGCTTTTGCCGTACCTATGGGCATATCCTTGTGCACCCACGAGCACTGCTCTCTGACGTTCGCAATTTCGACCATGTAAGGGTTAAGTCCCGCTGCGGCAGCCGTTTTGCGGAAAGTGGCTTCATGCATTCGCGGAGAGCATGAGCAAACCACGATACCGTTCAGTTTATGTTCGGCGACGGCGTCCTTTATGAGGTTCTGCCCCGCCTGAGAGCACATGTACTGGTAGTCGGTGGAGAAAACAACACCCGGTTCTCTTTTGAGAGCCTCGGCAACAGCTTTCACATCGACCGTACCTGCAATATTGGTGCCGCAGTGGCACACAAATACACCGATTCTCTGCATTCTGTTTTCTCCTCTCTTATTTTGAATATTTGCGCAGCGCACTCATAAGAGCCTGCTGCGGCATATCGGGGTCAATCTTTGCGGGAATGTCGTCTGCGGTCATTCTGCTGCCGTCCTTCTGACGGATAACGGCAAGGCGCACCGCTTCGATTATCTTCGCGGGTTCAACACCGCGCGGGCAGCGGTCGACGCACGCAAAGCACGACAGACATTTATAGACGGATTCCGACCTCATCAGCGTTTCGATATCGCCCGTTTCGACCATATACACAAACTGATGCGGATGGTATTCCATTTCGTCGTACGACGGGCAGGTGCCCGAGCACTTTCCGCAGCGCATGCATTTGAGAGGATTCACTCCGCTTGTGCGGAGAATCTGCTCTTTAAGCAGCTCTTTTTTATCGGACATCGTTATCCTCCTTTATTCCGAGAGCCTCGGCGAGAAGCTCCGTGAAATATACAACGGGTATACCGTCCGTGTTCTTTTCAAGGTTATATTTGCAAAGCGGGCACGCGGTGACGGCGCACTCCGCTCCGTGTGAAAGCGCGCTGCACGTGACGGCTGCGCTCTTTTTTGCCGCGCTTTCGGGGTCTTCGAGCGAAACATATCCGCCGCAGCACTCGTTTCTGAGCGGATAAACGACAGGCTCCGCGCCGAGAGCGCGTATAAAATTCTCCATTACGGACGGGTTTTCGATATCGTCGAAAGCCATAACTTTGCCGGGACGCAGAAGCAGACAGCCGTAATACGGCGCAATCTTTCTGCCCGTAAGCGGCTTTACGACGTTTTCTTTTATTTTATCAAAGCCGACGACATCGCGCAGCAGCTCAAAAAAGTGCATCACCTGCGCGTCGCCCCGGTAAGGCTCGTGCTCGGCGGCATCTTTGTCCTGCGCCATGTAGAGGTTTACCTTGTCGGCAAATTCGGAATCGGTCTGCATGGCGTTATTTGTCTGTTTTATTACGTTGTGACAGGCGGAGCACACGGTAACGAGTATCTCGTTTTGCTCTTTTGCCGCACGGAGTGCTCTCACACTCGGCAGCTTTGAAGCAACCTCGTCCTTTGCCGTCACAAACACACCGCCGCAGCACTGCCAATCCTTTATTTCAACAAGCTCTATGCCGAGCTTTTCGGCGCACGCACGCGCATAATAATCAAGCTTTTTTGCCGTTGTGCGAAGCGTGCAGCCGGGGAAATAACTGACTTTCATTGTATACCTCCGATGCTCAAACCATCTGTTCGGGGTGAAATACCTCGTCGAAGCGTTCTGCAGTCAAAAATCCGAGCTCCACACACGCTTCTTTGAGAGAAATGTTGTCCTTAAATGCCTTCTTAGCCGTTTTCGCCGCGTTTTCGTAGCCTATGTAGGGGTTAAGCGCGGTTACGAGCATAAGGGAATTATGGAGATTGTGATACATCTTGTCCCTGTTCGCGGTAATGCCGACGGCACACTTGTCGTTGAATGACACTATGGACTCCGCAAGAAGGCGCGCCGACTGCAGGAAATTATATGCCGCGACGGGCATGAACACGTTCAATTCGAAATTGCCCTGCGAGGCAGCCATTCCTACGGCGACATCGTTGCCTATGACCTGAACGGCGACCATTGTCACCGCTTCGCACTGCGTGGGATTGACCTTACCGGGCATTATGGACGAACCGGGTTCGTTTTCGGGAATACGGATTTCACCGAGTCCGTCACGGGGACCCGATGCAAGCCAGCGGACATCGTTCGCGATTTTCATCATGTCACACGCCGTCGCTTTTATCGCACCGTGGGCAAAGACAAGCTCGTCCTTTGACGTAAGAGCGTGGAATTTGTTCTTTGCGGTGACGAACGGCTTGCCCGTAAGCGCCGCAACCTTTTCGGCTACCTTTTCGGCAAAGCCTGCGGGGGCATTGAGTCCCGTGCCGACGGCAGTGCCGCCGAGAGCCAGCTCATAGAGCGGCTTGACGGCAAGACGCAGAAGCTCCGCGTCCTTTTCAAGGCTTGCGCGCCAGCCTGAAATTTCCTGACTGAATTTTATGGGCGTTGCGTCCTGAAGATGCGTTCTGCCCGATTTTACGATTCCCTCGTTTGCCGCTTCGAGAGCCGTGAAAGTTGCAATAAGCTTTTCGACGGCGGGAAGGAGCTTGTCCTCAACGGCAAAAACAGCCGAAATGTGCATTGCGGTCGGGAAAGTGTCGTTTGAGGACTGGCTCATGTTAATATCATCGTTCGGGTGGCAGAGCTTTTTGCCCGCAAGCTGATTTGCGCGGTTCGCTATAACCTCGTTCGCATTCATATTGGACTGCGTGCCCGAACCCGTCTGCCACACGACAAGCGGGAAATGGTCGTTGAGCGAACCCGAAATAACCTCGTCGCAGGCGGCTGTTATGGCGGCAACCTTTTCGGCGGTCATTTTTTCGGGTTTAAGTTCGGCATTTGCGAGCGCGGCGGCTTTTTTGAGTATGCCGAAGGCATGCGTTATCTCACGCGGCATAGTTTCGATGCCTACGCCTATTTCAAAATTTTCATGGCTTCTCTGTGTCTGCGCCGCCCAAAGTCTGTCGGCAGGCACCTGCATTTCCCCCATTGAATCGTGTTCGATACGGTATTCCATTCTGTTTACCACCTTTTATATTACAAGACTTCCGATAACTTCCTTAAGCGTATCCGCGCTCCTGCGGAGAAGCGTCACCTCATTGTCCGTAAGCGGAACGTTGACCTTGCCTCTCAGACCGTTGTCACCCGCAAGATTCAGTGTGCTCAGGCACACGTTTTCGATTCCGTATTCGCCGTGCATCATGGTCGAAACGGTCATTGTCGTGTCGATACCCGTGAGAATGCACTTGCAGATGTGGCATACCGAGACGGAAACGGCATAGAACGTCGCACCCTTGCGCTGAATGACTCTCCCGCCCGACTTTCTGACGTACTGCTCGATATCGGCAAAATCAAGCGGCGGAGTGTCTATCCCCGGTACCTTGATAAGTCTTTGACATTCGGTAATCGGCACATTCGAAATGTTCGCGACCGACCACGGAATAAACGACGAATCGCCGTGTTCGCCGAAAACGTACGCGTGCACGTTCGACTGGCTGATGTTGTAATATTCGGACAGGCGCGCTCTTAAACGTGCGGTATCGAGAATCGTGCCCGAGCCGATAATGCGGTTTTCGGGAATGCCCGAAAGCTTGCAGAAAGTGTAAGTAAGAATGTCGACCGGGTTGCTCACTATGATGTATGTGGCAAGCGGCGCGTACTTTGTTATTTCGGGAATTATCTGCTTTGTGATATTGACGTTCGTCTGCGCAAGCTCGAGACGCGTCTGTCCGGGTTTTCTCGCGATGCCCGAAGTGAGAATAACAATATCGGAATCGGCAGCATCCCTGTAGTCGCCCGCATAAACGGAGCACGCTCCGCAAAACGGCGTGCCCTGTCTGATGTCCAGTGCTTCGCCGAGTGCTTTTTCGTTGTTGATGTCGATCATCACGATTTCGGACGCAAGTCCCATAACGGTGAGCGTATAAGCAATCGTTGAGCCGACGCTGCCCGTTCCGATAATTGAAATTTTGTTCATAAATGCACCTTCTCTTACTGTCTTTTTTCAGCATTTGATTACAGCATATATTCTATCATTCTAACTTATTTTTTTCAATTGCAATTTTTTCAACAAAAGCAAAAATCACACATGTTATTTTTGTGTTCGGGAAAAATAACGCACCCTCGGGCAAAAGTTTGATAAATTTTTAACAACATAAATTACAGAAAAACTCCCTCTGTTCTTCTTTTTTTATGCAAATACGACAAACTTTTTAGTGTTGAGTTTTTCTCAATACGCTATGCCGAAAAATGAAAACCGTGTTTTTACGGTCGCTTTTTTCAACAAAAATAAGCACGGTTCACCCGTACACACCTAAATGTGCATGAATAAACCGTGCGTTTTTTATAATCCGTCGGATGTGCGGCACGCGTCGGTGCCGACAGACTGTTTTGTTTTTCGTTATTTTCCGAGAAACTGCGGCAGAAATTCTCTGTGCGCGTCTTTCATTTCTTTGTAGCAGGCAACCGAATTTTCAAAGTCGCCTATAAGAGGATGCACCGTCATGGCATTGTATGCGGCTAAGTCGTCACCGTTTATCGCCGCTTCGATCGCATATTTTTCGTACGCTTTGACCGCCGTCATAAGTGCAGCCATGTGACGCGTCCATGTGTGGCTCACGGGGACGGGTTTTGCGCCGTCCGCCCCGATAACCGCTGCAATCTCTACAACGTCGTCGTCCTCCATGAACGGAAGCGTACCGTTATTGAGCACGTTTACCACGTGAACATCCCGCCTGTCATTCGCAATCGAGTCTATAAGCGAACACGCCGCAAGCGAATACTTGTGCCCGCCGCGTTTGTCGAGAAGCGCGGGCTTTACGCAAAGCTCTTCATCTTGATACATTTTAAGAAGCTGTTCTTCTATCTCCATGCAGACCTGCGCACGGGTTCTCTTATCCTCTTTGAGGTGTTTGAGCTTTGCATTTCGGTTGTAGTAATACTGAAGATACGAGGACGGCCAGCCGCCGCACGCGCGCAGACAGTCGGTATCGAATCCGTCGTCGACGATATTCGCCATGACCTTGGGCGCAAAGCCTTCGTCGAAAAGCCTGTAAAGAACTTCTTCGCCGTTTCCGTCGATGACGCTTGTTATCCAGCTCAGATGATTCAGTCCGAGATACGTAATTTTCGCATCGCTGCCGACATTTTCTTTTATGTCGTCTATCATGTCGATAGGCACATTGCACAAGCCGATGCATTTTACTTTTGTATTGTTGAGAACGTAGTCCGTAATGATGCCCGAGGGGTTCGTAAAATTGATAAGCCACGCGTCGGGGCATATTTCCTCGATTTTCCTGCAGATATTACCGATAACGGGTATGGTTCGCAGAGCCTTGAAAAAGCCGCCGATGCCCGTCGTTTCCTGACCTATAAGACCGTATTTGACGGGAATGGACTCGTCGAGGTAACGTGCGGGGAGTTTTCCGACTCTTATCTGCGTCACGACAAAATCCGCACCGACGAGCGAAGAATCGAGATCATCCGTCATGACGACCTCGGTGTCAAGTCCCGCGCGTCTTATCATGCGCTCGCAAAGACCGCCGACAACCGTGCGTTTGCGTTCGTCGATATCCATAAGCACAAGTTTTTTGAGTTTAAGCGAATCCCTGCGCTGCAAAAAGCCGTCAACAAGCTCGGGGCAGTATGTACTGCCGGAGCCTATCACCGTAACATTGATATCTTTCATACCGTATCTGTCCTTTTACCGATTTTCAAGCATCCAGTTGATACAGCCCGTAACGGGCGGCACCGTAAGCTTTATGAATTTGAGTTTTTTGCCGCTGAGCTTTTCCGCCTTTGCGTGAAGCATGTCGATGTAAAGCTCCGACGGCAGCTTTATGTGTATCGAACCCGAAAGAATAACCTCGACTTCATCCGCCGCAAAATGCTGTTTTTTGATGTGAGCCGCAATAAATTTCGCGCCGCGCTCCGCCATTTTTTCGCAAAGCGTTACGGCTGCCGCGTCGCCTTCGTTGAGAGCCTCGAAGAAAATGTCTATAAAGTCGCGGATAAGTCCGTCCTCGTCGGCTTCAAGACGGGGAATAAGCGACAGGAGCGACTCGCGTTCGGGAACGATTCCGAGTCTTTTGACAGCCTTTTCGGTGCACGAGGTGGGACACGCTTCAAGACAAACGTCGTCGTAAATAAGCGCGAATGTCTCGCGCGCTATCCAGCGTCCGCCGCCTGCGTCGCCCGACAGATCGCCGAAGCCGCCTATCTGCAAAAGCTGTCCGTCGTCGTCGACGGAGTTGCAGCAGGTGCCGGTGCCGCAGTTATAGCCTATCGCGCTCCTGTTTTTTGCGCCCGCTTTTACGACGATAAAGCCGTCGTTATAAATTGAAAACGGCACTTTCAAGCCGATTTTTTTCAGCTCCTCCGTCATCGCATCGCACTGATACCGATGGTCTATTCCGGAAAGAGCCATCAGAATATGTGTGATATTGTTCTGCCGCATGGCATTGTCAAGCAGCAGCCGTGCGATACCCGACATAATAATGCCTGCGGCTTCGGGAATGCCGCCCGCAAGATTTTCGTGATTGCTGCCCGCCGTTTTTACGGTCGATATCATTTTTTTGTTTTCGTCGAACAGTGCGTACTGCGTCTTGGTGCCGCCGCCGTCTATTCCTATGTAGTAGTTCATTACTGTTCCTCCGCAGCCGAATCCTCATCAAAAAATTCGCCGCATACTTCGCTAAGGCAAAATTCTCCGCGTCTTTCCTTTTCTCTGTCTATCCACATGCCGTTCGTGAAATCGGGTATCGCGACGGGCATGCCGCCCATTGCGACGCTCTGCTCGGACAGGCAGGTTATCGCCATCAGAGTCGCCGTGTCGTAAACGTCTATCGGCGGTGCCGCATCAAGCTGAACGCTTTCGGCGAACGCGGACAGAACGAGATAGTCCATGCCGCCGTGCCCCTGCGTTTTTACGCCGTCAACGCGGTATTTTTTCCACAGCGGGTGGTCATATTTGTCAATATAATCATAAAACTTTTCGTACTCGTGAGTGCATTCGGTAATGCCGTCGACAGCGAAATAGCAGTCGGCGTCGCTTAGCTCCGTAAAGATGCCCTTTGTGCCCTGCACGATGTAATTTCTCGAATACGGGCGCGGCAGGCAGCAGTCGTGGTGGAGCGTTATCGTTTCGCCGTGAGCCGTCTTTATTATTGTGGTAACAACGTCGCCCTCCTCAAAGGGATAGCCGTACAGGTCATAGTCCTTACCCTTGTTTTTTTCTATCCAGACATTAAGTCCGCGCGATTTGCTTGCCATCGAAACGAGCGTCAGGAGTCTGTTGCCCCTGTTGACGTCAAGAAGCTTGCAGATGGGACCGAGCTGGTGAGTGGGATAAAGCTCGCCGTTTCTGTTCTGAAAATTAAAGAGTCTGCCGTGAATATTTTCGCGTCCGAGCACTATCTCGTCGCGAAGGTCGTGACGGTAGCCGCCCTCGCAGTTGACAATTTCACCGAAAAGACCCTGCTTCACCATATTAAACAGTGCCATTTCCTTGCGATCATAGCAGCAGTTCTCGAGCAGCATGCAGAACTTACCCGTGCGTTCGCTCGTATGCACAAGCTCCCAGCACTCCTCTACCGATGCCGCACCGCCGACTTCGGTCGCGACGTGCAGACCGTGCTCCATTGCGTAAACGGCAATGCGCGAATGCGTTATCCAAGTCGTGCATATCATTATCGCGTCAAGCTGCTCGCTGTCTATCATTTCTTTGTAATCGAGATAAGAATGCACCTCGTATCCCGAATAGCTTTCGCTCTCTTTTACGATTTTTACACCTTTTTGAGCGCGCTCGGGCACCGTGTCGCACACAGCGGGACACACCACACCCGGAACATCGAGAAGAAGCGCAAGCTGGCTGCTGCCGCGTCCGCTTATTCCCACTGCGCCTATGCGAACCGTCTTTTTTCCGTTCATACCGTTACACCGTCCGTATCGTATTTCGTTATTTATTAACCAAAAGAACAATATCCTTTATCTTTATGAGTATACCACAGAAAAAATATAAATGCTACTGTTATTACAAAAAAATTATGCTCCGTTGACTTTATTTTTTAACATGGTAAAATAGACGGTAGAAACGGCAGCAGGGAGAAAATGAGTATGATAAGAATATATAAAAACGCGAAAGTAATCACGGAAACGGGAATCCTTTCCGACGCGCTCGTCATTTGCGAAAACGGCAGGATAAGCGAAATAACGCGCCGAACGGACGCTAAAGCGGACGAAGAAACCGACTGCGGCGGACTTTTTCTCTCACCGGGTTTTGCCGACATTCACGTACACGGCGGGGGCGGGTTTTCGGCAATGGGAACGGAAAGCGACGTTATCGCAATGTGCCGCGCTCACGCGGAAAGAGGAACGACCTCGATTCTGCCGACGACGCTTGCCGCGCCGATAAAACAGCTGCAAGGCTGCATAGACACGATATCGGCAGCGAAAGAAAAATGCGATTGCGCAAGCATTCTCGGCGTTCATCTCGAAGGGCCGTTCATTTCGCCGAAAATGCGCGGTGCGCAGCGTCCCGAAAACATTCTGCCGCCGACGGACGAAAACATCGAGGCTCTGCTCGGATACTCAAAAAACGTGCGCATGATAGGAGCCGCGCCCGAAATTCCGAACGCGTTCAGGGTCGGTGAAGAAGCAGCAAAAAGAAATATCGTCGCGTCGGTCGCACACACGGACGCGCCGTTTGAAACGGTCGAAGAAGCGTTCGGGCACGGGTTCAGCGACAT
The DNA here is from genome assembly GCA_963620305.1 of Bacteroidaceae bacterium. Lineage (GTDB taxonomy): Bacteria > Bacillota > Clostridia > Oscillospirales > Acutalibacteraceae > RUG806. The sequence continues at coordinate 33,467 of CAVFAD010000007.1, forward strand.
TACACACATCTGGTCGGCATGCTCCGCAATGCACAAGGAGGGCATCTTCAGAAAGGTCGGCGCGGTCGAAGCCGCACTCGCAGACTTTCGCTGCACGGCGCAGTTCATAGGCGATCTGCGCCATTTGCCCGCAGGCGCGATAAAGCTGCTGTTTGCCGTAAAGGGCGCGGACAAAGCGTACGCGATAACGGACGGACTCGAATACTCCGCGTGCGACATGAAAGAGGGCGCGGTGATTACGCAGGAGAACGGCTTGAAGGTCTTATACGAGGACGGGGTTATGAAGCTCGCCGACCGCTCGTGCCTTGCGGGCAGTGTCGCAGCAATGGCGGGCATTGTGAAAAATCTCGTAAAAACGGTCGGAATACCGCTGTGCGACGCGGTAAAAATGTCGTCGCACACTCCCCTTTCGGTCGTCGGCTTCGGCGAAAAAAAAGGACTCATAAAACGCGGTTACGACGAAGACATTATTCTGTTCGACAGCGACATAAACGTACGGTACGTGTGCGTCGGCGGCAAAACGGTCAAGCCGTTAAAAAAATCTTAATACCCCCACCGATTGATTCTTAAAAATTTAAGAGCCATAATATTTACAGAAGGACGGAGGAGAATTACAATGTACACTGTTTTGGTTGTTGACGACGAAAAGGACATAGTTTCGGCACTTAAAATATATCTCACCTCGGACGGCTACAACGTACTTACGGCATATGACGGCAAAGAAGCTCTCGACATACTGAAAAGCAACGAAGTGCATCTGATACTCATGGATATAATGATGCCGCAGCTCGACGGACTTTCCGCACTTACCAAGCTGCGCGAAAAATACAACACCCCCGTCATATTCACGACGGCAAAAAGCGAGGACACCGATATAATAATCGGTCTGAATCTCGGCGCGGACGACTACATAACAAAGCCGTTCAACCCCGTGGAGCTTTTGGCGCGGGTTCGTTCGCAGCTTCGCAGATATACGCTTTTCGGAGCAATGAACAGTACGGAACAGCCTTCGCAGGACGGCGTGCTCACGGTCGGTTCAATCGAAATTGACGACAGGGCAAAGGAAGTGCGCGTCGACGGTAAAAAGGTCAGTCTTACGCCGACGGAGTTTGACATACTGAAGCTGCTTGCGTCTTCGCCCGGAAAGGTATATTCTCCGTCGGAAATATACCGTGCGGTGTGGAACGACGAGCCTTTCGGGTCGGATTCGACCGTTGCGGTGCACATAAGACACCTGAGAGAAAAAATAGAGATAACACCCAACCAGCCGCGCTACATAAAGGTAGTATGGGGACAAGGGTACAAATTCGAAAAATGACGGTTCCCCCGCCGCTAAGGAGCTGACAGGAACATGAACAGGCTGCGAAGAAACAGACCCGCGAAGATAATATCCTTTATCCTCGTGCTTATTTTCGGTGCGCTGATGACCGCAAATATCATATTTGCCGCAGTGCTTACAAACAACAATCTGTACATCTCGGACGAGGCAAGCGTTCGCAACAAAATGCTGTCGTATACGGCGGAAAGAACGATAAATAAAATCGTTGATTATTTCGACTGTAAAATGAACTACATGTCCTCCGATATTTTTGCAAAGGACAACGCCGACTATTGGGAAAGCGAAATGCTGATTTACAAGTCGATATATTCGAGAGAAAGCTCCAACATTTTCTTCACCGTATCCGATTCGGGCGGCTTTGTCATGCTGAGCAACTTCACGTCCGCGGCGGACTCATCGCCGGAGGCGGAATTTGTTTTCACGCGCTCGTTTACGCGAAAGGTCTACACGAACGGCAGCGGCGGCATGTTTGTACTGCCCGACAGCACGTATGACAGAGTCACGAGATATACGGACATGTACGACGGCATTGCGCAGTCCGACGGCGTAAGCACATCGGCGTACGGCGAGGAAGTATCGACGTACGGGGAAACCTCCGCGACGGAGGAAGAAGCGGAAACGCTTACGGATGCTTACGAGCCGACGGCCTCCGCGCCTACCGAACTTTCATCCTCAACGATGGGGCGCGGTCTTACGGCGAAACCGCTCAACGACAGCTCCGAGCTGTTGCAAACGGAATATTACGAAGCGCAGGACGCAAAAGGCTCGTACGTCATGCTTGAGCTTAAGTGGGACGACAACGCGTCTCTCAACGGAAAATACCTGTTTGATGCGCAGAGCGGCTTTGACGGCAAAATCTACGCCTACTGCGTTGACGATTTTATCATCGAGCGCAACTCGGAAAACACCTCATCTCTTATATATTTCCAGTCCGATTATACCGTTACGGAAAGCGGCGAGGTCGTATCGGCACAGTCCGCCGACGATGCGAACATCCCCGCAGGCTACACCTCACACACGGAAACGTACACCGTAAAGCTTTATATTCCGCCGCAAGCCGAATTTACGGCAAACGATATGTATTCGTTTACATGCAAAGCCGTTTCGTTCGGCGTCGCTTACAGAAACGCACTCATTCCGATAAGCATCGTTTACATGCTGCTGCTGACGCTCTGCACCGTATTCACTTTTTACTCTGCGGGTTACACGAAAAAAGCCGAACAACCCTTTGCCGGCGGCATTCACAGAATTCCGCTTGACATTGCCGCACTGATTTACGTTCCCATCGGAATAATAACCGTTTGGGCTGCGCGGGAGTTTCTGCTGTATGTCTCGACACGCAGCAGCGACGGCGAAATTGCGCTCGGACTCGCACTGCTTTACCTGTTCTGCGCAGTTTCGTTTATATTCCTCGAAAGCCTTGCCGTGCGCATTCGCTGCAAAACGGTATTCAAAAATACCGTCACGGGCAGGCTTGTCAGGCTGGTTTCACGCACCGTAAAGACAAAGGGACTTGCCGTAAAGACCGCATTCGTATATCTTGCGGAGCTTGCCGTTATTGCAGCCGTCGGACTTGCCTGTGCGCTGATAAACAATATTATACCGCTCTTTATATTCGCCTTGCTTCTTCTGCCGCTCACATTCGCGTTCGTCTACGAATTTAACGTTATTTCGGAGGGAACGGAACGCTTTTCAAGCGGCGACATCGGCACCAAAATCACCGAAAAGCTGCTGTTCGGACCGTTTAAGCGGCTGGCGGCGAATCTGAACAGCATAAACGACACCGTGAACAATGCCGTACAAGAACGCCTTAAGAGCGAAAACATGAAAACGGAGCTTATCACAAACGTTTCGCACGACCTCAAAACTCCGCTCACGTCGATAGTAAACTACATCGACCTGCTCAAAAAGCTGGACATCGGCGACGCGACCGCAAAGGAATATATCGAAGTCATCGACAGACAGTCGCAGCGTCTTAAAAAGCTCACGATAGATATCGTGGACGCATCGAAAGCGTCTACGGGCAACATCGAAGTGCATCCCGAAAAGCTCGATCTGCGCGTAATGGTGTCGCAGATGGACGGCGAATACTGCGACAAGCTCATTGAAAGCTCCCTGTCGCTTATTACCGACATACCCGAATCCCCGACGTACATAAACGCGGACGGCAGACTGCTGTGGAGAATTTTCGACAATATCATGAGCAACGTCTGCAAGTACTCGCTCCCCGGCACACGCGTTTATCTAACGCTGACGGAATCGGACGGCATGTCAACCGTAATACTGCGCAATATCTCGAAAAACGAACTGAACATCGCACCCGAGGAGCTGACGGAAAGATTCGTTCGCGGAGACTCCTCGCGCAACACCGAGGGCAGCGGTCTGGGACTGTCGATAGCGTCAAGCCTTGCGGAGCTTATGCACGGCAGCTTCAAAATAAGCATCGACGGCGATCTGTTCAAAGTATCCGTCGCGTTCCCCTCGGTCGGGTAACAAAGCGTTTTCCTTTCTGTAATAAAAAACGGTGCTCCGACAAAAAAGCCGTGAGTGCCGTTTTTTATTTGTTATAAATCCCGAACCGTTTGCACATGTGTTTTCGTCAGGCGGCGGTATACTTTTTTGACGGATTTTTCAGTCTGTCCGGTGTTTAACTGCAATGATTCATACGCAGGTGCTTACCGCAAAAATCCCCTCCCGAAAAAAAACGGCACTCGGCTTAAGCTGACGGGTGTCGTTTTCGTTCGGTTATAAGCTTCATTCGAATGCTTTTTTCAGCGCACAGATGCGCTTGTTGATACAGGCGCGGACAAGACGCGACCACAGCGCGATGTCGTAGCCGTGCACCGTGCCGAGGGTTTCGGTTATTTCGACGCGTGCGCCGTGCTCGGCAAGACGTCTTGCAAAGTTCACGCCGTCGTCGTGCAGGCAGTCGAACTGCGCGGTTTCGATATAAATATCGGGAAGCTTTTCGGGCAGAGTCATCTGCATCGGACTCGCTTCGCGGTCGTCGCCGCCTGCAAGATATTTTTCCCACATGCAGCGGTTGTTGACGGCATTCCACATCGGTGTGTCGGTGTATTTGCGCATGGACGCGGTTTTCATCTCTCTGTCGGTAACGGGATAAAGGAGCATTGCAAGGCGCGGCTTAACTTCGGCATCCGCAATCACATAGGACGCTATCGCGCCGCCCGCGCTGTCGCCGCCGACGGCATAAGGCATGTCGCCGCAGGTTTTTTGCAGCCATTCCGCAGCCAGACGAGCATCGTTTCGCGGAGCGGGATACACCGCATCGGGCAAAAGTCCGTAGTCGGGACAGACAACTCTGCAGTCGGCTTTTTTCGCATACACCGCCATAAGCTTTTTGTGATGCGGAGCCGCCTCAAACCCGAACCCGCCGCCGTGAAAATACAGAAGCGTCGGCAGTTTTTTGCCGCGTGTGCGGCGCGTACGCGGTTCAAAAACGTCAAGCTGCAGCACGCTGCCCCCGTCACGCGGCAAATGAACCGTTTTGTGACTGCATCGGTGAACGGGCGTAAACCTGAGCAGCACCTTCTGCGCGCCCCATGCGGCTTTCATAAGCCACGGAGCACGCGTGAGCGCATATCTGTAGAATTTTAATTCTCTGCCGGTGTTGTCTTTTGGCATAATTCCTCCGCAAAATCGGTAGTGATAAAAGCGTCGAAAAGCGCATTTGCGAACAAAGCGGCTTAAGCGTCCGCAGTGTTGCCGTCAGCCGTAACGGTGAGCTTCGCGCAGCATCATGTCCTTGACTTTCATGATTCGTGCGGTTGAACTGCGTTCGTTCTCGTCAAGCTTCATTGAGATATACTTTATCGTTTCCTCGTACTGCGGTATCATCACATGCTCGAGCGCATTGACTCTGCGGCGCGTTTTTTCGATTTCGGCAGCCATAAGGCGGCAAGCCTTTTCGGTTTCGGCAAGCTTTATAAGGTCGGGCAGAATGTCCGAGATATACTTGACCGCGCCGTCAAGCTCGGTCGATGTAAACGCGAAGCCGTAAGGATATATGTCGGCTTTGTCAGCTGTTTTGAAATGCGCCGAAAACGCCGGAATAAGCACCGACATGACGTTTTTTTCGGAAACGTCGATGCTCACTTCCTGCATCGGCATCATAAGAGCGGACTTAATATCGGCATCGCTCATTACCGAACGCGCCACAGCCATATAGGCGTTCGCTTCGGAAATGCCCTTTTCGACTTTTTTGCGCAGCTCCCTGTTTTCTTTCACAAGCTCCATAAATCGGCGCATAAGCTCGTCGCGTTTATCTTTCAGCAGCTTGTGACCTCTGCGCGCTGTGGTAAGCTTACGCTTCAGATTGGTAAGCTCCATGCGGGTGGGGTTAACGTTCAAAACCGCCATTCGGACTCACCCTCTCAATCCTTTTTATCGTAGTGTTCGTCAAGAAGACCGTTTGAAATTCGTTTGAGTTCGCTGCGCGGAAGAATGCGCAGAAGCTCCCAGCCGATATCGAGCGTTTCTTCAATGCTGCGGTCGGTGTAATTTCCCTGAGACACGTAACGTTTTTCAAATTCGTCGGCAAACTTCGCATAAAGCTTGTCGGTATCGGTAAGCGCGGCTTCGCCCAAAATAACCATAAGCTCCTTTGCGTCCTTGCCGCGTGCGTATGCCGAGAACAGCTGATTCATGGTGTCGGAGTGGTCTTTTCGCGTTTTGCCCTCGCCTATACCCTTGTCTTTAAGACGCGACAGCGACGGAAGAACGTCGACGGGCGGAGTGACTCCTCTGCGGTAAAGCTCACGCGAAAGAATTATCTGCCCCTCCGTAATATAACCCGTAAGGTCGGGAATGGGATGCGTCTTGTCGTCCTCGGGCATGGAAAGAATCGGTATCATCGTTATCGAGCCGCTCTTGCCCTTCTGCCGTCCCGCACGCTCATAGAGCGAGGCAAGGTCGGTGTACATGTAGCCGGGATAGCCGCGTCTGCCGGGCACTTCTTTCCGTGCCGCCGAAATTTCGCGCAGCGCGTCCGCGTAGTTCGTGATATCGGTGAGAATAACAAGAACGTGCATGCCGAGATCGAATGCGAGATATTCCGCTGCCGTAAGTGCCATACGCGGGGTGGCGATACGCTCGACGGCAGGGTCGTTTGCAAGGTTCGTAAACATGACCGTTCTGTCAATGGCTCCCGTTTCGCGGAACGATTCGACAAAGTAGTCGGCTTCTTCGAACGTAATGCCCATTGCGGCAAAAACAACGGCAAACTGCTCGTCCGTGCCCCTTACTTTTGCCTGACGCGCTATCTGCGCCGCAAGCTGCGCATGCGGCAGACCCGACGCGGAGAATATCGGCAGCTTCTGACCTCTTACGAGCGTATTCAGTCCGTCGATAGCCGACACACCCGTCTGTATAAACTCCTGCGGGTAGCTTCTTGCTGCGGGGTTCATGGGAGTGCCGTTGACATCAAGACGCTTTTCGGGAATTATTTCGGGACCGCCGTCGATGGGTCTGCCGAGTCCGTCAAAAACGCGTCCGAGCATATCGGCGGACACGCCGAGTTCCATTTGCTTTCCCGTAAAGCGTATTTTTGAGGTGGAAAGATTTATTCCCGCCGCGTTTTCAAAAAGCTGAACGAGCGCATTCGTGCCGTCTATTTCAAGCACGCGGCAGCGGCGCGTTTCGCCGTTTTCGAGTTCTATTTCGCCGAGTTCCTCGTACTTTACGCCCTCCACGTCGCGCACGAGCATAAGGGGTCCCGCAATTTCCTGTAAGGTTCTGTATTCTTTGGGCATCAGTCTTCCTCCTTATCCTCAACCGCGCTGCGGATTTCTCCGTCAAGCAGTCCGAGCGTTTTTTCGTATTCGCCGTCGATGTTTTCTTCCGAAACGTACTTAAAGCGTCCCACGGCTTCGCGTGCGGGGAGTGCGGCGAGCTTTTCGATATCCGCGCCGAGCCTGAGCGCGTCGGACGATTTATCGTAATATGCAAGCACAAGCTTCATCATAAGGTTCTGCTTTTTGAGCGACGTGTATGTATCGACCTCATGGAACGCAAGCTGATGCAAAAAGTCCTCGCGTATCGAGCGTGCCGTTTCCATTTTAAGACGGTCGCTCGGAGAAAGCGCATCCATACCGACAAGCTTTACTATTTCTTCAAGGCTTGCTTCTTCGCTCAAAATCTCCATAAGTCTGCCGCGCTGCCTTGTCCAGTCGGCATCGACCTTTTCGTTAAACCATTTGCCGAGAGAGTCGGCATAGAGCGAATATGACGTGAGCCAGTTTATCGCGGGGAAATGGCGCTTATACGCGAGTGCGGAATCGAGTCCCCAGAACACCTTGACTATACGCAGTGTCGCCTGAGAAACAGGCTCCGAAATATCGCCGCCGGGAGGTGAAACCGCGCCGATGACCGAGAGCGACGCTTCTCTTTCGTCGGAGCCGAGACATTTTACTCTGCCCGCGCGTTCATAGAACTGCGCCAAACGCGAGCCGAGATAGGCGGGGTAGCCTTCTTCGCCCGGCATTTCTTCGAGTCTGCCCGACATTTCTCTGAGAGCCTCCGCCCAGCGTGAGGTGGAGTCCGCCATAAGCGCGACGCTGTAACCCATATCGCGGAAATATTCCGCTATCGTAATACCCGTGTAAATGGACGCTTCACGCGCCGCAACGGGCATATCGGACGTATTTGCGATGAGCACGGTGCGCTCCATGAGGCTCTTGCCCGTGTGCGGGTCAATAAGCTCCGGAAATTCATTGAGAACATCCGTCATCTCGTTGCCGCGTTCGCCGCAGCCGATGTAAACGACAATGTCCGCCTCCGCCCATTTTGCAAGCTGATGCTGCGTTACCGTTTTGCCCGAGCCGAAAGGACCGGGAATTGCCGCGACGCCGCCCTTGGCTATCGGGAACAGCGTATCTATGACGCGCTGACCCGTGATAAGCGGCATATCGGGAGAAAGCTTAGTTTTATACGGTCTGCCCCGTCTTACGGGCCACCTCTGCATAAGCGTCAGGGGTGTTTTTGTGCCGTCGGCGGATTTTACCGAGCCTATTTCGTCGGTCACGGTAAAGTCACCCTCATTAAGTACGGCAAGTGTTCCCGAAACACCGACGGGAACCATGATTTTGTGTCTGACGACGTCCGTTTCGTCCACGTATCCTATTATATCGCCACCCGAAACCGCGTCTCCGACGTTTGCCGTCGGATAAAAATGCCACCTTTTTTCTCTGTCGAGGGAGGGCACTTCAACTCCGCGCGTAAGGCTGTTGCCCGCAACGCGCATGATGGATTCGAGCGGACGCTGAATACCGTCGAAAATTCCCTTTATCAGTCCGGGACCGAGTTCGACGCTCAGCGGCATACCCGTGGATTCCACTTCCTCGCCCGTGCCGAGTCCCGCAGTCTCCTCATAAACCTGAACGGATGCCCTGTCGCCGTGCATTTCTATTATTTCGCCGATAAGACGCTGTTTGCTTACTCTTACAACGTCGAACATATTTGCATCGCGCATACCCTCGGCAATAACGAGAGGGCCTGCAACCTTAACGATATTTCCTTTACTCAAGATATCAAAACCTTTCTTTTACGGCGCACTGCGCAGACCGACGGAAAATCCTCCCGCGCCGTACGGCTGCGCCGCAGTGTATTTGTCAATCCGCAAGGATATCCGAACCGACAGCCTGCTCTACAAAGCGACTGACGCTTTTCATGCCTATACCCGTATTCCCCGTTATACCGGGAATGGGAATTATCGCGGGGAGCGGCTGAGACGCATACCGTTCGATTTCGCCGTCGAGGACTGAAGCAAGCTTTTCCGTTATAAATATCACCGCATGGTCCTCCGCAATACTTTTAAGTATTCTGCCCGCGTCCGTCGGGTCTTCGGTCGGATAAACGGAAAGACCCGCAGACGCAAAACCCGATATGCTGTCGCTGTCGCCTATTACGCCTATCTTATACATCGAATCCCCTCACTCTCGCGCGAATTTCGTCCTCCGGCATTCCGTTGTGTTTGGCGGAAAGGATTATTCTCAAATCGAGAATCTCAATCTGCGCCGCATACCTGAAAGCGGCAATCGGCGCAATGCCGAACGTATCGTTTTTGTACCTTTCGAACAGCGCGAGTATATACCCGTCGCTGTTTTTTTCAAACTCCGCCGCGCTGCGCTTAAGCGAATCGCACAGTGACGCGAACGGCGTATGCGACAGAAACGCAAAAAATGCTTCCTCGCCCTTTAGTGCAGCCTTCACGATGTCTTTTTTGTCAAATGCGCTGCATTCGGCAACGGCACGGAGCATAAAGTCCTCGGTTTTTTCCGTTTTTATCGCTCTGAACAGCACCTTGATATCGCTCAGCGCAACGTACGCCTGCGCCCACTCGCGCAAAACGGGACTGTCGGCTTTTTCGGAAAAAGCCAGCGTCTGCTCCATTGCCGCACGGTCGACGACGGAATCGGCAAGCTGTGCAAAACGCGTCTGCGTAAGAATACGGTACGCGCTTCTGTCGGCATGACGCAGACATTCGGGCAGTTTTTCGTTTTTTCTGTCAAAAACGTATTTTTTTATTTCTTCGGGAACATAAACGCTCGGGCGCGTAAAAAGTCCGTCCGTCGACTTGCCTCCGACAAGAGCCTTGAGGCACACCTTGAGATTTGCAAAGTCGTTTTTGACAATCATGCAGTCGAGCATCTTTTTGTCGGGCAGAACACCGAAAACCAGCTCGTCGACTTCCTTCGCCCGTTTTTCGAGAGCGGCGGCACAGCCTCCGTCCCCGACACCGTAACCGAAGTCGGACACGCGCCTGACGGCTTCGTCAAACGACGGCGCGGCAATGACGGAATTTAACTGCTGCGAAGTCAGGAGCTTGGACGTGTTCGCATTTATCCGCGCAACGGCATATGTGTATTCGTATTTGTTCATAAGCTGCTCCTTTCCCGCCGTCAGCCGAAAAGGACTTCGGACGCCTTCGCTTTCAGCTCGTCGGCATAGGCGTCAAAAAGCGCGCCGAAGGTACAGTTTATTTCAATATCGCCGTATTTCAGAATAAATCCGCCGTCGGTTTTTTCGGGAACGGACGAAACCGTGACGCTGCCGCCGAGCCTTGCGGCAAAATCCGACGGACAGCGTGCAAGATCCTCCGCCGACATACACAGTACGCCGCTTGAGCCGCGCAGATTCTTCTTTGCAAGAGCGGCGAGAAGCTCAAAATATTCGTCGTCTCCGAGTGAGCGAAGCTGCTTTTTCGCGCTCGAAAGCACCGTTTTGATAAGCTCGCTCTTTTCCTTGAGCAGCTCGCGCCGCTGTGAAGCCGCGGCAGCCGAACGCGTTCTTTCGACAAGCGCGGCGGCTTCTTTTTCGGCACTTTCCTTTTCTGCGGATATCAGCGCGGCGGCTTCTTTTTCGGCTGAAAGCACAGTGCCTTGGGCGTCCTCAGCCGCTTTGCGGAGAATTTCGGCGCACTCACTGTCGGAATCCGAATAGAGACGGGCGGTAATTTTTTCAAGAGACATGTTTTTTCTCTCCCGTTCGTGTTGATTTTACGCCGCGAAGACGTTTTTAAGGCTCATAATCGCAAGGAGCGAAATAAGGAGTGCGAGAACCGCATAGGTTTCGACCATCGCCGCAAAAATGATAGCCTTGCCCGACTGTTCGGGATTTTTTGCGACAAGGCTTACGCCCGCCGCAGCTGTTTTCGCCTGCGCTATGGCGGAGAGAAGACCCACTATCATAATGGGAAGGCATGCCGCGAAATATGCAAGACCCTCATACCAGAGAATGTCCTTGCCGGAGCCGCTGAGAACACCCGTATTTGAAAGAAGAAGAATCGCGGTGAGAAAGCCGTAAAGACCCTGCGTACCGGGCAGAACCTGAAGTATCAGAACCTTACCGAACTTGGACGGGTCCTCCGCCACAACACCGGCTGCCGCCTGCCCGACAAGACCCGTGCCCTTTGCGGAGCCGATTCCGGGGAGAGCGGCTGCGAGCGCAGCACCGAGACAAACGAAGAATACGCCGAGATAATCGACGAGTGAAGCTGAAGAAGAAGCTGCCTGATTGAAAATTGACGAAAGATCCATGATTAGTTTTCCTCCCTGATTTTGTAGGTTTTTGTATTTGCTGCGAGCGGCACAAAGGCTCTGCCTCCGCCCTCGTAGAACTTACCGAAAAATTCAACGTACTGCAGACGGTTCGTGTGAACGTACGCGCCTATGACGTTTATGGAAAGATTTGCGATGTGCCCGAATACGAACACAACAATAAACAGAATGAGCTTTACCGTGCTGTTCTGCGGCAGCGTGCCGAGCATGTTCATGACTCCCGCGATAACTCCCGTCGCGAGTCCGAGCGCAAGCAGCCGCGCGTATGACAGCACGTCGCCGAGGTAACCGCCGACGAGATTGTAGACGCCGTAAAGTCCGCCGCCTATCTTGCCGCCGATGCTTTTTGCATCGCGTCCGGACGTGAGCACGACGAGTATAAGTCCCGCAATCAGTATCGGCATATTGACCTTTGAAAGTCCCGCGTGAACGGTGTGCACCGCATTAAAGACGAACGTTCCGAGTGCGGAATAGCCGTCGGGAACACTGTCCTGCAAAAACAGTCCGAAGAACACCGGGGCGATTCCGACTATCGTAAGAAACGTCGGCACGGTATCGCAGAATGCATCGAATTTGCTGCCGTTTTTAATGTCCGTAATGCCCTTGAGCGCAACGCCCGTAAACAGATGTACAAGACCGAAAACAAAGCACACTATCAGCACGTTCATCAGGTCGCTTACGGCATCCGTCCACACGGGTTTGAAAAATGCGGGGGTGTAGCCCGACGGTTTTCCGAGAAAGTTAACGGAAATAACACTTGCCGCGTCGCCGAACCAGCTGCCGTACATCGCCCCCCAAAAGACCGTGGAAAGACCGCAGAACAGATACATCTTGACGGTGTTTTTAAGCGGCGTTTCCATGTTCCTCTTAAACAGCAGCAGCGCCGCCGTCGCAAGGACTATTATCAGACCGTAGCCTGCGTCCGAAAGCATCATTCCGAAGAAGAAATAATAGAAAAATGCCATTACTCCCGTCGGGTCGATGTCGCCCTTTGAGGGCATCGAATACATACCCGTTATGTTTTCGAGAGGAGAAGCGAACGCGTTGTTTGACAGAATAACGGGAACGTCCTCGTCCTCGGCGGGGTCGCTTATTTCGACTGCCGCGTCAAAATTCTTTTCGATGAAGGACTTGACGCGTTTTTCGTCGCGCTGCGCAATATATCCCCTGAGATAAAAGACACGTGCACTCTGCGGAATTTTTCCGCACGCGGCGAATTTGTCTTTTTTGACCGCGTACCAGTCCTCCGCGAAATCAATATCCGCAAAGAGAGACGTTTTTCGGGAAAGCTCCTCGGCAACCGACGCGATTTCGTCCCCGTTTTTACTGCTCTGCCGTTCGCAGTCCGCTATTGCTTCCGCAGCCGAGCCTGCGCATTCGGGTGCCCGCGCAAAGCCTGCCGAGCGAAGAATGTTTTCGACTTCTTCGGCATCCTCTGTCATGCAGAACACCGCAATATTCGTCTGCACCTCGTCCGCCGATACGACTTCGACTTCGGTGCGGTCGTTTTCGGGCATCGCATCGGACAGAAGCTTCAGAACATCGTCGCGGCTCATTCTGCCCTTTATGCCGCCGAAAAAATACGATGTTTTTGACGTCTGCCCCGCTTTGAGCGGAACATCCGCGTTCCGCCACGGCTCAAGCGTATCGGCAAGCGTGTGAAGCCTTATGTTTTCAGCCTTTAATTCGGAAATGCGCCTGTCCTTTTCGAGTACCGCGCCGCACTCCTCAAGCGTGCCGCCGACTTCGTTTCCGCGCGTCAGATATTCCTGCGCCGAAAGCTCCGTACGCGGTTCGAGCATCGCCGTGAGAGGTTTTTTCTCGGAGGCGTATTTTGCAAGAGTTTCCCTTGCCGACGAAAGAAGCTGAATATTACGTTCCGCTTCGGCTGCGTCGGCGGTATATTCGCCGTACGTCAACCCTTCCGTTTCGGACGGAACACTGACCTCAAGCACACCCTTTCGCTGAAGGCTGTCAAGCACTGCGTCCTTTTGCCCGACGGCGGCAACAAGCTCTATCACTCTAATCTTAAGCTTTGCCAAATTTTATTCCTCCCGCTATGAAATCTGCAGCAGCAGCTCCGTGACGGCTGTAACCGCCGCTCCGCTTCTGCGTCGGACGCCGTCCCTTAGCGCACGCGCGTCCTCTGCCGCTTTTTCGTCCGCCTCAGCCTGAATGCGGTCGGCTTCTCCCTGCGCGGCTGCGAGGATACTCTGCCTTTCGGCTTTTGCCGTGTCACGCGCCGAATTGAGGATATCCGTACGCTTTTTCTCCGCGTCCGCACGGACACCCGCCGCTTTTTCTTCGGCTGCACGCAGCCGTCTGTCGCATTCTTTCTCCGCCGACAAAATCGAATCGATCATCTGCGATGCCATAATTTCACCTCACCGAACAGATTGTTAAATATTTAACTTTTTATATTATACAACAACCCGCCGCCCGCGTCAAGGAACGAAGGCATGCGGGTTCATTGATTTTTTGTATATATTATATAAACGTGCAATGAATAATTTATATGACTTTCACATTTTTACATTGCGGTATACAATATCCGACATCAAAGAACGGTTTCGCCGTGTTTTTCGGAGGAATCGTAGATTGCCTGCAGTATTCTCGAAGTGCCCACGGCATACTTTATGTCGTTGCGCGTGCGGCCGCCCTCTCTGACGGCATTTACAAAGTCGCGAACCTCGTAAAGATACATGTCGTTCATTTCGAACTTGGGACTTACTTCATAAAGCGCGCCGTTTTCCGCCGTATAATACACGAACCCGCCGCAGTAAGTAAGGCGGATGCCGCCCTTTGTACCCATGAAATCTATAAACGTCTCGTTAACGCCGATATTCTGCGCCCACGCACCGTTAAAGCTGATGACCGCGCCGTCGGTTCTTATAAGACCCACAACGGAATCGTCGACATCGTACGTGCCGTTTTCCACGTCGCACGTCTCCTGCGCCCACATGCTTGTCGTGATGTAATTTTTCATATCTACGCCGAGCTTTGAAAACGCTTCGCCGTCACAGGAAAGCACCTTGGGGTCACTCAGGCAGTACATTATAAGGTCAATGTAATGCACGCCCCAGTCGATAAGCGCGCCGCCGCCCGAAACAGCCTTTGTGGTAAAGCCGCCGCCGAGTCCCGGAATGGAACGGTGTGCGCGGAAAGACGCATAAACATGATAAACCTCGCCGAGCTTGCCCTCGGCTATCATGTCCTTGATGCGGTTTACGGAATTTGCGTAGCGGTTGCAGACACCTATCGAAAGCGTTTTGCCCGTTTCGTACGACACCTTTTCCATTTCGAGAGCCTCGGAAAGGATTCTCGCAGCAGGCTTTTCGCAGAGGACGGACTTGCCGTGCTTCATAAAATCTATTGATATTATCGAGTGATGGTCATTGTGAGTGCAGACCGAAACCGCGTCAAGCTCCGGGTCGTCGAGAATCTCGCGGTAATCGTACACTGCCTTTCCGCAGCCGTATTTTTCGACGGCTTTGTCGGCACGCTCCGGGATGATATCGCAGAAATACTTTATCTCGACATCGTCCAATGCTTTGTATGACGGAATGTGCGCTCCGTTTGCTATGTTGCCGCAGCCTATAACCGCAACCTTTATCTTGTCTTTCATCTCTTGCGCTCCTTTTGCAAAGTATATTGTCCTTTTGTAAATTCAGCCTAAACTTTTAGGTCAATTTTGATTGTAAACGTAAAAGAACGCTTTGTCAATCGTCGGAGAGAATTATTTTGCATTTTTTAACATTTGCCCGTCACCGCCTGCACCTCTGCCTTTTTCCGTCCTCGCCTTTAGCCGTCACTCCGCGCTCTGCCCGTCACCCTCCGCACTCTGCCTGTCACTCTCCGCGCTTTGTCTGTCACTCTCCGCGCTTTGTCTGTCTCCGTCCGTGCTTCTGCGCCTTTCCCGCCGCCGTCTGCGTTTTGCCCGCCGTCCTCCGCTTTCGGCTTCTCGCCGTCCTCGCTTCGCGCAGGCGGAAAATATCCGCGAGGAACTGACGAACCTTTATAAAATATTAACAACTTATTTCCCGAAAAGAAATATGATGTTTCGCATTTATGGTATATTCCTTTTAAAATGCAAACAGGGAGAATTTTTTTGTGAAAAACTGCTTTAAGAATTATTTTTCGACTGTTTTCGGACAGTGCAAAAAGTCGGAGCTTGTATATTGGTGGATACTCCGCGCTCTGATGATATACGCTTTTTTTGACACGCTTCTGTCAGGCAGCAGCTACACGGCAAGTAACCCGCCGATACAGATACTCGCAAACCTCGTCGGCATGTTTGCGTACGAAATAATTCAGCTTCTGCCCGGCAATACCCGCTTAAAGCTGATGACGCCGCGCTTTCAGAACATCACCGCGCTCGGATTCCTGCTCGGCTCGTTCGGCGGGGCATACCTCAATCTCTACTATGCCGTTCCGGGGTACGACAAAATACTGCACGCGTTCGGCACGGCAGAGGCGGTATATATCGGCTATGAATACGTGTGCGCAACTCAGCTCAAGTTCAAAAAGACCTGCCCGCATCAGATAGCGAATCTCTGCGCACTCGGCTTCGGCTTTATCATTTCGAGCGCGTGGGAGCTTTTTGAATTTACATACGACACGTGGTTCGGCGGCGACGCCCAGCACTGGAATTATCAGCTCGCGCTTGATGCCGCAGGCGGCGACCCGTCGAAAATATTCCACCTTTTACCCGTCGTCGACATGAGCCGCTTTGCGCTTATGGACACAATGGGCGACATAGTGCTGAATTTCATAGGCGGTCTCGCGATGTACATCATCCTGTGCATAATCCCCTATAACCACAGAGGCAAGCGTGATATCAACGCCCGCATTCTCGAGATGAACGCTGCCGACGGGCAGCACGCCTGAGCGCATTTCGCCCCGAAATAACGGCTGACCTTTGCCGCCCTAAACGCATCACTTCGCAAACGCCGACTCAAAACCTTGCCGCACGGAACACAAAATTTTACCGCACGGAATATAAAAAAGACCTGTGAAAACAAGTCTTTTTTTGTTGCGTTAATGTTGCGCATCGTGTTCCCTGCAGCTTTCGCGGCAAAAAACGTATAAATACATTTGCCGAACGGGGCATATAACTTCGCGCTGCTTTTTCGGGTCAGAGCTTTATTTTGCAGAAGGTGATATATCCCGACGGGTACGCTTCATACAGAATACCGATTTCGCCGTCGGGCAGGACACAGCAGGAGGAATACGCAAAGAAGTCCGAATATTCGCCGAAAGAAGAATATTTGCCGCAGTCCTTGATGTTGTACGCTTTTACGAATTTAACCCTGCGGTTTTCGAGGTGCCCCAAAAACAGCTTGCCGTCGGTGCGCGTGGCGTCTCTGCCGTTGTGACCCGTGGGTGTGACCAGCACGATGTAAAAGCCGTCGTTTTCCAGGCCGTCGGGCAGTTTTATTTCTTTCGGCAGCGAAATTACGGAGCGTTGACACTGCGGCGAATGTATATCGGTATTCGGGCATTTTTCGAACGTTTCGCCGCCGTCGGATGAAATACTGAGAGGAATGTACCCGCCGCCTTTCGGGCGACCGAAGCAGTATATTTTTCCGTCGGGCGAAACGACGAACTGACACTCGTCAATGTTCATGCAGTCGGCGGAAATGCCCTTGCGCCATGTTTTTCCGTTGTCGTCGCTTATAAGCGCACAGGGTCTGCGCAGAGAATACGCAGGGGCAAGGAGCCGTCCCGCAAATTCGCCGTGCCCGATGGCGATTCCTATCCCGGGTGTGACACCGAGAAAGCCGCCGTCTGCTTCGCTCTTGACCGACGCATTAAGGTTTACGGGCTGCGTAAACGTTTCGCCGCCGTCGTAGCTTTCAAGCCGCATGATATACGACGTAACGGCTGCCCGCAGGGGCGCGGGCGAGGTCTCGACGCACAGCGGTGCGCCGTCGGTATCGAACAGCTCCCACTTCTGGACAAAAACGGGGTCGTCCTCCGAAAATTCGGGTTTTGAGCGGCTGAGGAAAATATTGCCGACGTAAATGTCGTGTCCGTTCGCGTTTTCGGGGATAAGCGGCGGGAATTTTGTGACATACTCCCCCTCGCCTACGGCATAGTACATGTCGCCGTAGGTCGCAAAGGCAAGCGACGGGTCATGACGCTTGGGAACATAGTACCGCGTCTTTTTGCCGCCGTCGTCGTATACAAAGCCGTCATCGCGCAGAGTGAACACCCTGTCGTTTTTGTACGGCTTTTTGTCGAGCGCGGAACGCGACGTGTGGAGAGCAAGATATTTTTTGCCGTCCGCTTCGACAAAGCCGCTGCCGTCTTCAAGGAGTCTGCCCTTGTGAAGTCCCTTGCATTCAGGATAAAAATCTATCAGCAGGACTATTTTGCCCGTCGGAGCTTCAATCATGAGAGGGTCTATGCAAAAAGCCGCGCCGTACTCGCCGTCGCTGTACGGATATTTTCTCACGGGCGGCGAAAAAACGGTTTTCAGCTTGCCGAAGCTTTTGCCGCCGTCCCTGCTTATGCGCACGGCAAGCTCTATTCTGCCCCAGTCCGCGCCGCAGGAGGCTTTGTCCGCAGCCGCTGCCGTCGTTCCCGCAAATTCGCCGTTTTTCAGGCACAAGAGCGACGGTATTCTGTTGTCGCGCATGACGCACTCCGTGTCGCCTCCGATAAAAGCGTCAAAAGCGTCACAGTTTTTTCCGACAAATATAGGATAATCCTTTACCAATGCGCTTCACCTCCCGTTCGCAGCTCTCTGTAACCGATTTTACCATACATTTTACGCACATTCAAGCGAAATATGTTGCATAGTCACAGTCGCTGTGATAAAATAATCGCAGCAATAAATGAGTAGATAAAGAAGGAAAAAAAAATGGCAGACAAAAACACAAAGAAAAATCTTGTACAAATGCTGAAATTTGTTCTGTTTTCATGCTCTGCGGGAGCGATACAGATAGGCAGCTTTACCCTTATGAGCGAAGTCCTCGTAAAGACGCGGTTCGTTACGGAACTTATGGCGGAGCACCCGGGCTTTGCGAAAATAATGGAAAACGAATACGGTCCGATGTACCTTATCGCGCTGATTCTTTCCGTTCTTTGGAATTTCACGGTAAACAGAAAATTCACCTTCAAATCGGCGGCGAATATCCCCGTCGCAATGCTTAAGGTGTTCGGCTACTACCTCGTGTTCACTCCCCTGTCGACCGTAATCGGCAACGCCTGCACCGCAAAATTCGCGTCGGTCGGCGGCATTGAGTATATCGTTCTGATAATCACGATGCTGTGCAACATGATAACGGAATTTTTGTTCTGCAAATTCGTCGTTTACCGCAATCAGGAGGACACCGCCGTCAAGACGGAGTAAAGCCGTCGGTAAGCGGTTTCGCCCAAGGCGGGCAGTATGCCGCCCGTCAGCTTATTCACCGAACGGAGGAAAAAATGAGATACGGTGTATGCATAGGCAAAAACATAAATTACATTCCCGCTGCGGCAAAGGCGGGTTACGACTATTTTGAAGCGAGCTTCCGGCTGCTTTCGAGAGGAACGGAGGCGGATTTTTCGGAATTAAAAACAGCCGCCGCCGAAAATGCGATATCGTGCGAAGCCGCAAACTCGTTTATACCGGGCGACCTGAACGTAACGGGAGCAAGGGTCGATTACGGCGCAATAAAAGAATACGTCGAAAAAGGCATGTACAGAGGAGCTTCTCTCGGACTTCACACGGTTGTTTTCGGTTCGGGTGAGCCACGCAGCATTCCGAACGGCTTTTCATATACCGAGGGCATTCGGCAGCTTGCATACTTTCTCGGGGAAACGGTATCGCCCATTGCCGAAAAATACGGCATAACCGTAGTGACCGAGCCGCTTCGGGCACAGGAAAGCAACATGATAAATACCGTAAACGAAGCCGCGCTGCTGAGTGTCGCTGTGGGAAAAGACAATATTAAGACGCTTGCCGATTTTTATCATATGCAGTTTGCGGGCGACACACCCGACGGCATTCGGCTGCTCAAAGGCTCGATTCTGCACGCACATATTTCAAACCCCGTTCCGCGCGGTGAGCTTAAACGGTGCTTTATGAGTCCCGATGACGGGCAGAGCTACGCGGAGTTTATCGCCGCGCTTGAATTTGCGGGGTGTCCGCGCTGCTCGATAGAAGCCTCAACAAACGATTTTGCGTCGGACGCGGAAAAAGCAATGCGTGTCTTAATGACATTCAAATAAAACGGACGGGCAGAGCCTGACGCTCCGCTTCGTCCGCATAACAAAAGTCTATTTCCGCACCGCTCCGAAATAAAAGAACGATGCATCTTCCGTCAAAAAAGTCATACATTTAGAAAGCATTTTATATGACGCGGTGTTCTCCTTCATACATTTCGCATGAACCTCGGTCAGTCCGATTTCAGAAAAAGCACAGTCGGTAAGAGCCGCAAAAGCCTTGCTGCCGATGCCTTTCCCGCGATATTTTTCAAAGAGCCGAATACCCGCATTCGCGCTGCCCCTGCAGTTAAAGCCGTGAAGTATCGCTTCACCCGCAAATTCGCCGCCGCATCTTATCGCAAGGCTCAGCGACAGACCGTTTTTGAGGTCGCGCTTTGCATCGGATATAAAAAAGTCGGGCGCGGGAAAAGGGCAGTCGGCGCGGTAATCGTACCCCCAGTATTTATTCACTCCGTCGTCGCGGCAAAGTCGGTCGTAGTCTTCCGCGTCACGCTGCGAAAGCGGCGACATCGTAAAAAGGTCGGCACAAACGGACGGGAACGAATCGCGCCCGAATATCTCAGACAGCGGTCTGAACATGCTCAGACCGTCCGATAAAGCGTCTTTGCACGGTTTAATGTCATACCGTGCGTAACGCTTTTTTAATTTTGTCAGCTTATCCGCGTCAACGTACGTAAAAGCGATCGGAATATACATCTCCGCGCAGTAATCCTCTATTGCCGTCAGGGCGCCGTTTTCGTCAAAAATACATTCCGAAGCGACGGGATATTCAAAAGCCGCACCGTTTTCGGATTCGTATTTCGTTATAAGACACCCCGAATCGAGTGCATACCCGACCGACGCAGAGCCTTTTTCCGCGTTTCCGTCGGCGGAGCCGTTTTCGTCTGCGGTATGCCGTACCGCCGAAAAATCGCAGCTGTCCTGAAAAATAAGCATTTCGTTTCTCCTCAAAAACACGGTATTTTCCGTCAGTTATTCTGCCCGAAATAATTTTTGATGCCGTCACTTATCCCCTGCGCTATCCAGTACTGACTGTTGTCGTTTGCGAGTATCTCGCCTTCGACGGGATTCGTCAAAAAGCCTGTTTCCACAAGCACGGACGGGCAGTTGAACATCCGCGTCACAAAGAACGGATAATATTTCGTTCCTCTGTCGACCGAAGAATAATTGGAATCCCCGACGGAGTAAATGTAATTTCTGTACACCGAAACGAGCGAAGAAGTTATCGCCGTCGCAAGCGGCTTGGAAAACGGCGTGTAATAGAAAGTATGCGTACCCGAATCCGCCGTACCGTCGGAGCCGTCGCAGTGAATGCTCACGTAGAGGTCGGGGTTTGCAGCGGTGAGAATTTCAACGCGCTGTTCAAGCGTCAGCGGCTTTTCGGTTGTGCGCGTCATTACGACGTTTGCGCCGAGAGACGTGAGCATATCACGCGCCTTAAGAGCTATCGCAAGCGTGATTTTCGCCTCCGCGACACCGCTCTGCGTTGCCGTGCCCGTCATGGAAAGTCCGCCGTGGCCGGGGTCGAGCATTATTGTCTTGCCCGCAAGCGACCCGTCGGCATGCTTTTTGAACGATAAAACGAGCCTGCCTTCGTCATTTTCGTATATATCGTACCCGTAAAACTGCCCCTTTTGCCTGAGATACAGACGCAGTATCATGTTGCCGCTGCCGTCGGTATAAAGCTCACTCGACGAAAAAGGCGACGCTTCGTCAAAATTCAGGAGCGACTTGTTATAAAACTCGGCTGTGTAATAGAATTTTATGTCAACGTATTCGGCGGTAAACGAACCGACGTTGAAGGAATAATTGAAATATCCCGTTGAAAAGCTCTGCGGAGCGGTCGTTATTTCTATCGGAGAGAACCAATCCTTTTCGAAAATGATATCCGTTGAGTTCTGCGAGCTTTCGTCGACCTTACAGACGATTATTTTATTTTCGGGCATTGTGTAAGCGTTGCTTATAAGCTGCACCCCCGTCGAATAGACCGACATGCCCGAACGAAGCTCATACCTGACGTACCCTTTTTCGGAGACGGTAATATTCTCGACATAATCGAGCATGCCCTTCGGCAGGGTGGAATAAGTGGGGTGGTACGTGTCGTATTCGTCGACCGTGCCGAGCCGCTCCGTGCCGTCGGTAAGCACTCTGCACATAAGAGACGTGCCGAGTCCGTTGTCGTTATAGGGCGATATGCCTTTTTCTGCGGTATTTTCGAGCTGTGACGGTGCTTTGACGGAGTCGCGGAAAAATGTCGAATAGATAAATTCCAATACGGAATTGAGAAAATCCGAGCGGTCGGATTTTAAGAGAGTAACGCGTCCGCACGTCACCGTTTCTTTTGAACCCGAGCACTGCGCCGTTATTTTTATGTTGCCGAGATTAAGATCCGTGTACGAGCTGCTCGTAAACGAAACTCCGCACGAATATACGGCATACCCCTCCGGCACGCCGTCATCGGCTGCGGATTCATTCTTTTCCATTTTGTACTGCTTTGAATTGAGATAGGCGTACACTTGTGCTCCGTCAATGCAGACAGCGTAAATATCTACTACATCATTCTTTGAAATATTCAAATCTTCGGACGGATAATAGCTGTCGATAAGATGCGAATTGCTGTAAACGGAATACGTTACCGTTTTTCCGCAGCAGAAAAAGTCTACGGTGTTCTCCCCCGCCGTAAGCGCGACGGTATGCTTGAACGAGCCGCCCGACTGCGAAACGACCCTGCCGTTGCAATATACTTTATGTCCCGACGCTCCGACTCCGTAAAAAACGGCTGCGGAGCTGTCGCTGTCAAGCGTGACACGCGTTATCAGCAGAGATTCGTTCGACGGCTCGATGAGAAGCGATGAGACGCTGCGGGCAAAAGCCATGTCGTTCTTGCGGAGCGAATAAGCGCTGCGCAGAACAAAACCGTCCAAATTGTCGCAGTCAAACACACTTCTCAGCTGGTCGCTGATTTCCGTTGACGAAGAAAATCCCGAAACCCCGCCCGAAACGTAATCCGCCCTGTTAACCGCATAAAAGCCGACCGTCGGAAAACCCGCCGCAAGCGAGCTGAAATAGTTCATCACGCTGCGAAACGGCAGCGAACCGCTCGAAAGCGCACCGATGCCCTCAATGCAGGCAAAGTCCGTATTTGCGTCCGCAAGGGCATTTTTACAGTCGTCGGTGCAGTACTCCCCGCCGCTTACGGGATAGATATCGAGACCGAGCAGCTTATCCGGGTGTTCACTGTTCAGATACTCGCCGAAAAATGCGGCGGCTTCGCTGCAGCGCGCGTTCGCCTGAAGCGACTCGGACGAAATACATACTGCGTCAAAGGTATAGTTGTTAAGATAAAAGCTGACAAACTGCGTATTAAACGCGCCCGATGAATCGAACATCATCGAGTCATTGACAACGAGCACGGTATAATAAGAACGTTCCGTCGCCTGTACGAGCGTTTCGCGCAGCAAATCGACGGCAGTACCGTTCGAATCGGTAACGGAAGAATATTTCCCCGCGACATCCGGTGTGACAAAAACGGTGTTAGACCTGAAATTTCCGAAGTAATCGAAATATGCGGCGATTTCCGCCGTCAGTGCTGCGGCTGAAGAGGTCTGAGCATCCGCAAGCTCCGTGCCGAGATTAAGCCACACTCCGCTCATGTCGGACGGAAGAAAAGCCGTGTCGCCGTTGACCGCAACACCGTCCGCATCGGGAGTAAGTATCTCACCGCCGTTTACCGGCAAGTCGTCTGTCTTAAAAACACCGTCCACCGCCGCCGTTATTCCGCGCGGAAGAGCATCGCACATATAAAGACCGGACAGCAGCACTACAACTGACAAAACGAGGTAGAGTGCTATCGCGATAATATCGGTTTTTTTCTTCATATCAAAAAGCTTACACCTTTCATCCCTTATTTTTCGGAACCGTTCTCCGATTCGTCGCCGTCGTTCGGAAACGGCAGTTCACTGACGGAGGTGCGCACGTCCATTCTGTCATAATATTCTTTAAACCTGATTGAAAAATTGACTATGCGCTCACACGATTTACAGAAAAAAGGCGCGGAAAATGACTGATTGGAAAATTTCCAGTCGCTGAGCCTGCGCATCTGCGCTCCGCATTCGGAACACACGCAGCGCATTTTCGCGCGGTCAATCTTAGGGTTGTTTATATTCGAAATTACGTTTGCCTTAAATTTCAGCTTCTGATAAAATGCCCTGTCGCAGATAACGGCGGTATTCAGAAAAAGCTCGCGGTTGAAGCATTTTTTGAGACAGCGAAGTCCCAAAAGGCTGTCCTCAAGCGCACGGTGAAACTGACAGTGCGACACATCGATTCCCATTTCGACGGCAGCGTTCACGAGTCCTATCTGCTGATTCGCCGCGCTTACGATAAACTGCTGGCAGTATTTCTGCAAATCGACATACTGCGTCAAAAACGGAATGCCGTTCACACCGCAAAACATCGAAAAATTATCCAGCAGCACACGTATATCGGAATTACCCCATGACATAAAAACACAGCTGCGGCTGCCTATCCACTTCGAAAACTCCGACACCGCGCGCTGAAACGTTACCCCTGAGGACATCGCTTCGTTGCTTATATGCGTAAGACGCTTGACGCGCCCGCTCAGTTTTTTTATGAGCTGCGAACGGATTATCACGGAAAAGGTATCTATGACCTCAAGCTCCTCGTCGACCATAACCGCGCCTATTTCAAGAATTTCGTTAACAAAGCATTTTTTGTATTTGTTGTAGGAATTGTTCCATTCCAAATCCATTATCACGTAAAACATCTGTTTCAGACCGTCTCCGAACGTAAAAAAATAAAAAACCAAAGTAATAATATCACAAAAGAACGGACAACGCAATATTTCCGCGAATAATAAACAGTTACAACCTTTCATAATTTTGTAAAAATAGTACTTGACAAACGGAGCGTGTAAATATATAATAATCAAGCAGTCAGACAACGGACCATTAGCTCAGTTGGTTAGAGCAACCGGCTCATAACCGGTCGGTCCGGGGTTCGAGTCCCTGATGGTCCACCACGGTTTGACTGCATTTTATTTAGGGGTATAGCTCAGTTGGTAGAGCAGCGGTCTCCAAAACCGCGTGCCGAGGGTTCAAGTCCTTCTGCCCCTGCCAAAACAAAAGAGTCGCAGCTGCGGCTCTTTGTTTTTGATAAGGACTTGAACCCGAGAGGGTCTGAGCGTTAAGAAAACAGTCCTGAGGACTGTTTTCAGCGAGGAGCGGTGAGACGGGTACTGTTGCGCAGCAACGGTCGGCGAACCGGTAGGGTGCGCAGCACGTCAATTTACAGGGACAAAGATTCAACACTCTTTTTCGAGGGAGCCGAACAAACGAAATGGTTTTTTGAAACTAAAACCAGTTTTTTCTTAAGAAAGGAAACCATAAAGCTATATCGGTATTGATATTATATTAAATTCTGATATAATAATATTGCTAATAAAAAGGAAGAAGGAATAAAATGCCGCTTCAAATAATACGAAACGATATAACCAAAATCGAATGTGACGCTATTGTTAACGCTGCCAATTCAACCTTACTCGGCGGTGGAGGTGTTGATGGGGCTATACACAGAGCCGCAGGGAAAGGCTTATTGCTTGAATGTATGAAGCTACGCGGCTGTAAAGCGGGTCAGGCGAAAATTACAAAAGGGTATAATTTGCCCTGCAAATATGTGATTCACACCGTCGGTCCGAAGTGGAAGGGCGGAAATTCGGGCGAACGGGAATTGCTTGAATCCTGCTACCGTGAATCGCTCAAATTAGCTTATGAAAACAAATGCGAGACAGTTGCTTTTCCGCTGATTTCATCGGGTGTGTACGGTTATCCGAAAGAAGAAGCATTGCAGGTGGCGGTAAATGAAATCGGAAGGTTCCTGCTCGGTCACGATATGCTTGTATACATAGTGGTATTTGACAAGGATTGCTTTCAGGTAAGCAAAAAGCTGATTGCCGATATTA